>JAUSNQ010000034.1 GCA_030655595.1 Paludibacter sp. | reverse complement strand
CAAATACAACACCATATAATGCCCCCGCCTGCATAGCAGAAAGTGTGTCATTTCCTAAAAAATCAATTTCGGCTTCAATATCAACCCAAGGTAATTTTTGGGTGTTTTCATGCAATGATTTTAATCTTAATTCGAGACCGGGAGCAATATTTCCACCATGATAAATACCAGATGCATCAATAAAGTCATATGTAATCGCAGTACCCGCATCTATCACCAGTAAATCAGTATCAGGTTGTATACTTGCGGCACCTATAACTGCAGCCAATCGGTCTTTACCCAAGGTTTCGGGTGTTCTGTACAAATTGACAATAGGCAGGGTTGTTTCATGTGTCAGTGTTAAAAATCGCACCTGCTGATCGTTTAAAAAATGATGCAAATCCTGATCATCATTTCTGACAGTGGAAAGAATTGCACTTTTAATCTTGTATTGTTCAAAGATTGTCTTGATTTCTTCCAAACCAGATTTTTTGCAACGAGTTGTGTAGACGATTTCATTTCCTTCGAAAACGGCAATCTTAGTACTTGAATTTCCCTGATCAATGCATAAGTTCATGACAAAATTCCCTACAAAATCATTTTTTCGATGGGAATAACTAAAATTCCTTCAGCACCTAAGGCTTTCAATTTTCCTATGATATCCCAAAACTCCTTTTCACTGATTACAGCATGAAGCGAACTCCAACCTGCTTTAGCTAAGGGCAGTATGGTCGGACTTTTCATGCCGGGCAATACTTCAATAATCTGATTGATATGCTCAGATGGCACATTCATCAGCACATATTTTTTATCTTCAGCAAGTTGAACCGCCTCAATTCGAAAAAGCAATTCTTTCAGAATTTGCTGTTTTTCTTCAGACAATTCAGGATGTTGAATCAGAATAGCTTCTGACTTCATCAGCACTTCAACTTCTTTGAGGTGATTGGTTACTAGCGTACTCCCTGAACTGACAATATCGAAAATTGCATCTGCCAAACCAATACCCGGTGCCACTTCAACAGAACCAGTAATTACATGAATGTCTGATTTAACGTTTTCAACAGCCAAATATTTTTTCAATATCTCCGGATATGAAGTGGCAATGACTTTACCATTAAACCATTGTATCCCGGGATAATCAATCTCTTTAGGAATAGCTAATGACAACCTGCATCGACTAAATCCCAAACGCTTGGTTATGATAACATTTTTATCTTTTTCAGCATATTCATTTTCGCCAACAATGCCCACATCTGCCACGCCATCGGCGACTGATTGAGGTATATCATCATCGCGCAAAAACAGCACTTCAATTGGAAAATTCCGCGCTGGTATTAATAAAAGTCGCTTGCCAGACTCTAGTTTGATTCCGGTTTCATTTAAAAGCGCCATCGTTTCTTCAAACAATCGACCTTTTGCCTGTACTGCAATTCTTAACAACATAACTATATAATTTACGGATTGCAAAATTACAAAAAAAAGTTGAAATTCATATAACAAAAAAAGTCCGTTATAACTAACGGACTTTAATTTTTGTCTTGCTGTAAATGATTACTCAGCAGCAGGCACTACAACAGCAACTGTATCAACAGGTACTTCAACTACTTCTTCTACAGTTACAGTGTCAACAACTTCTTCAGTAGCTTCTGCAGCTTTAGGAGCACATGCTGCGAAAATCGCGGCAACAGCAAAAAATAAAATTACTTTTTTCATTTTTAAAAATCTTTTAAAATTCGACAATATTAGTTTGCAATTCAAAATCGATGCAAAATTACATCTAATTTTTAGATTGGGAAAACATTTCGAATGTTTTTTTTTATTTTTTTTCAACTTTTTTTCACATTTTATACATTTGACTGAATATCAAGAGATTGTATTGTAGAAATTGCCATTAAATAAAAACTCCATTGGATGCTTTTTTTGAGATTTTCTCAAATTCAGGTGGTCGTTGCTGTAATATTGATACAAATTCGCAAGAAACTACTATGTAATTCAGTGACAAACGATTAATTCTCCTTCCTATTTTCGATTAAATATTGCGCTGATTTTTCAAAAATCACTATTTCAGATTTTATTTAAACCTATACATGAAAATATAATGCGCTTTCAATAACATGATTTTCAACAATGAAAGACAAGATGTTCTTTTACGCTTTCCGTTAAATTGTTTATCTTTGCGGGTCATAAAAATTATACGTTACAAATGAATATATCATACAATTGGTTAAAGACTTACATTAATCTTGACCAGCCTGCCGAAGAAATCGGAAAAATCCTGACATCCATTGGTTTAGAAGTTGGAAGTATTGAAGAAGTCCAGACCGTCAAAGGGGGTATGGAAGGTTTGGTAATAGGAAAGGTGCTTTCGTGCGCCAAACATGAAAATGCCGATCATTTACACGTCACCCAAGTAACAGTTGGTACTGATGATGTTTTACAAATTGTTTGTGGAGCACCTAATGTAGCTACCGGACAGAAAGTGGTTGTTGCAACTATCGGTACTGTTTTATATGCCGGCAATGAAAGTTTCACAATCAAACGCTCTAAAATAAGAGGTGTTGAGTCGTTCGGGATGATTTGCGCAGAAGATGAGATTGGTATTGGGACCAGCCACGAGGGTATCATTGTATTGCCTGAAGATGCTGTTGTCGGTCAGCTTGCCAAAGATTATTACGGAATTAAAAATGATTATCTGATTGAAGTCGACATCACTCCAAACCGCATTGATGCAGCATCTCATTTTGGAGTAGCACGTGATTTAGCAGCCTATTATGCGATTCAGAATCCGAAGATTAAGCTTTCCAGACCGTCGATTGATGCATTTAAAGTTCAAAACACAAGTCTGACTATTCCTGTGCAGGTTGAAAATCAAGAAGCTTGTCCCCGATACTCCGGAGTAACCATTTCCAACGTTCAAGTTGGTGAATCACCAAAATGGTTGAAAGATATTTTACAAATCATCGGATTAAGACCAATCAATAATATTGTTGACATCACCAATTTTGTCTTGCATGAAATGGGACAGCCTTTACATGCTTTTGATGCAAATAAAATTCAGGGCGGAATTGTTAAGGTTAAAACGATGCCGCAAGATACCTTATTTACGAGTCTGGAAGGAACAGTTCGCAAGTTAAGTGCTGATGATTTGATGATTTGTGATGCTGAAAAACCAATGTGTATCGGAGGTGTTTTCGGGGGATTAGATTCGGGAGTTACCGAGCAAACCACGCATGTATTTCTTGAAAGTGCCTATTTCAATCCGGTGAGTATTCGCAAAACAGCCCGCAGACACGGACTGAACACCGACGCTTCATTCCGTTTCGAAAGGGGCTGTGACCCTTCCAATACCATTTATATCTTGAAACGATGTGCGTTACTGATACAGGAAGTTGCAGGGGGTGAAATTTCAAGCGAAGTTATTGATATCTATCCGAATGAAATAAAATCTTTTGAAGTGGCACTAAGTGTGCAAAAAGTAAATTCCGTGATTGGAAAAGCAATCGGACGAGACAAAATTGAGAAAATCCTGCAGGCATTAGAAATGAAAATTGTCAGCAAAGATGACGACGGTTTTGTGCTTCATGTGCCTCCCTATCGGGTCGATGTACAAAGAGATGTGGATGTTATTGAAGATATTCTGAGAATATATGGATATAACAATGTAGAAATTGGTGAGACTTTGAAGTCAAATTTAAGTTATAGAAGCAAACCAGACAGTTTCGAAATACAGAACCTGATTGCAGAACAACTCACTGCACAAGGGTTCAATGAGATATTGAACAATTCACTAACCAAAGGAGTTTATTATCCTGAAATATCTGTTTTACCGGGTACGCAAAGTGTAAAAATTCTAAATCCTTTAAGTAGTGATTTGAATGTGATGCGACAGAGCTTACTTTTCGGTGGGCTTGAAAGCATTGCCTATAACATCAATCGCAAACATGCTGATTTGAAATTATATGAATTCGGAAACTGCTATCAGTATCATGCTGAAAAGAAAATTGAAGGTGAAGTCTTAAGTGCTTATTCAGAAAATTTTCATTTGGGCATTTGGATCACTGGGCAAAAACATGGACAATCGTGGGCTGTAGCAGACCAAAAGTCCAGTGTTTATGAGTTGAAAGCCTATGTGGAAAATATTTTGCGCCGCATGGGTATTCAAGCTGCTAAATTGAAAGTTGCTGATTATGAAGATGATTTGCTAAGTGAAGCTCAGATAATAACTACGCATTCGGGCAAAAAACTCGCAGTATATGGCGTCGTTCATCCTAAAGTCAGAAAGCGAATGGATGTTGATCAGGATGTTTTCTATGCCGATTTGATGTGGAATAACATCCTGAAGGAACTGAAAAAACACAAAGTGCAATTCAGCGAAATACCAAAATATCCTGAAGTTAAGCGGGATTTGGCATTGTTGATAGACAAAAACATCAACTTTGCTCAAATTGAAAAAATCGCTTTTGAAACAGAAAAGAAATTGCTCAAGAAAGTGAGTTTGTTCGATGTATATGAAGGAAAAAATCTGGAACCCGGCAAGAAATCTTATGCTGTAAGTTTTATTATTCAAGATGAAACTAAAACACTTACCGATAACCAGATAGATGCAATCATGAAAAAACTGCTGACTAATTTCGAACAAAAATTAGAAGCTAAATTAAGATAGCATCAGGTTCTCATCAGGATAAAAAACCAACATTATAATCAGGTGATGGAAGATAAAGGTTTTAACAAGAAAGCAATACATACCAAATTCATCAAGGACGATCCTTATGGAGCTTTGAGTATGCCGGTATATCATTCAGCAGCTTTCGAATTTGATTCAGCTGAAGCGATGGAATTGGCTTTTACTGGTCAGTCGGCAGACTTTGTTTATTCGCGCATCTCCAATCCTACGGTACAACAATTTGAAAATAAAATCAAAAACCTTACCGGGGCTTACAGCGTAACTGCCTTAAATTCGGGCATGGCTGCTATCAGCAATGCGTTGATGACTTTGGCTTATGCCGGGAGCAACATCATCACTTCTAGACATTTATTCGGGAACACCTATTCATTTCTGGATGTAACACTCGCTGCTTTTGGTGTAGAAACGCGTTTTTGTGACCTTACCAAACCGGAAGAGATTGAAAAGAATATTGATGAAAATACTTGTGCAGTTTTTCTTGAGATAATCACAAATCCACAGATGGAAGTGGTTGATTTGGAACAGATTGCAAAATTAACCGCTGAGAAGTATATTCCGCTGATAGCAGACTCAACCATCATCCCTTTTTGCAATTTCAATGCCGGTGAAAATGGCATTGACATCGAAGTTGTTTCGAGCACGAAATACATTTCGGGAGGAGCAACCAGCGTAGGCGGACTTATACTCGACTATGGTAAATTCAACTGGAATCATTCGAAAAGATTAAAACTACTTGCTGCAGAAAAAGGCAAGGATGCTTTCACCTTCAAACTCAAAAGGGAAATCCACCGAAATCTTGGTGCCTACATGACTCCGCAGGTGGCGTATATGCAAAGTCTGGGACTTGAAACCCTTCAGTTGCGTTATCAAAAAGCAGCTGAAACCGCTTCAACATTAGCCCAAAGCATCATGATTTTACCCGGAGTGCAATGTGTAAATTATCCGGGTATGGCAACCAACCCTTTTTACAATTTAAGTTATAAACAATTCGGAGAGAACCCCGGCGCAATGCTTACTTTCGATTTAGAATCTGAAAAGGCTTGTTTCAGCTTTTTAAACAAACTAAAACTCATCAAACGTGCCACCAATTTGTTTGATAATAAATCGCTGGCTATTCATCCTTATTCAACCATATTTGGCAACTATACTCCCGAAGCAAAAGCGAATATGCATATTTTCGACACAACCATTCGTTTGTCGGTTGGGTTGGAGGATGTGGAAGATTTGATTGGAGATATTTGCAACGCTTTATAATAAAAACTAATTCTTCGCAAAAGTAATCAGGAAATTCATGCTAAAATTCCATAGGGTAACAACCACAATGGCAATGAGTTTGGCAAGGTAAAAGTTTATTTTCATCTTGCCGTTCAGTAAATAAATCACGAAATTATTGATGGCAAGACCAATTAACGAGATGATAATAAACGAAAAGTACTCCCGTGTTATTTCCTCATTCTGACTGGAGAAAGTCCATATCCTATTCCACACATAGTTTGATGATGCAGCCAACATAAAACCGACTGAGTTTGCGACGTACTGATTAACTTTCGCCTTTTCTTTTAGCAACCAAGTTACACCAAAGTCAATCAACATGCCGGAAAAACCAACCACGATAAACTTTATCAGTTTTAAAATCAACATGCTATTTATCATGGTTGAAGTATTATGATGTTTGTTATGGCAGCATTGAGTGTTGGCCCGAACCAGGATTTCAAAGAGAGGGTAAACTGACAAGCAGCATCACCTGATTCCGGAACCTGTAAACTGATTGTTGTCGCAACTTCTTCTCCGGGAAGCAACTTTTCCTCGGTGTTCCATACCGCTTCAATCTCTGTCATTTTTCCTTTACTGATAAAAATCCCTATCAACTTTCCGGGAAAAACGGGATGATGAAACTCATAATGCTGTACAGAATTATTTTGCAAAACAACTGGTATTACGACCGTATCTCCAGCAATTAAATCTCCTTCAGGAAGTTGGTAACTGATCTTTATATGGTTGGTTACCTGTAAACTATCTGTAAAGAAACCTTCAAATTTATGTTCATAAGATCCGAAAATCTCAGACCGACCTTCGTACTGACCTGTAACAAAAACCATTTTGTCATATAATTGCTCTTCCGCTTTCCAAATATCAAATTGCGTTCTGCGACTATACAACGAACTGATAACCTGGGCATCTTTTCCTGTAAAATACTGATATAAAGACGGATTTTGGAAAGAACCTCTGAAGATAACGGGACTTTCACCTGCAACTTCATGCAAAGCATTGTATCGTTGTTCCTTGCCGTGAAATGCCAATCGTTTTGGCAGTACATCTGTCATAATCAGCACCCTGGCTATCAAAATCAACAGCAAAGATGGATACACAAATCGCCTGATATAGCGTACAAGTTTCGGGTTTAACTCCGACTCACGCATTACAAGTATCAGCATTGGCAATGATGCTGCGATAGTCCAATGCGGCTCAACATGTCCCCTGAAAGACGTTCCCCAGAAGAAAACAAGGAAACCGACTATGATGAAATACAAAGCCCTGTCGAACACCGCAATTTTTCTTTTGCTGAAAAGCGCCCATCCAACAGCAACCAAGGTGAACGGATTAAAAACAGCTAAT
Source organism: Paludibacter sp. (assembly GCA_030655595.1). Next base: position 73,318 of record JAUSNQ010000034.1, on the reverse strand, counting down.
TGATTGGGCCAATACTCAAAAAAGAACTTCCATGTAAACGCGGAAGAACGATCAACCAAATGATACTGAAAACCCGGAAAATCATGCTGTATTTGCCAAACAGCATGAGGAATGAGTAGCACGAGGGCTAAAATTCCTGCTAACCAGAACCGGTAATTCAACAACAATTTCAGATTCGATAATACAACCAGCACGATTAGCAGTCCAGCTTGGTATTTACTATAAATCATCCCTGCCATTGCCACGGCAAGTAACAAGCCATTAAACAAGCTTTCTTTAGCGAGGAATAAGCGATATGACCTCAAAAAAAGCGCTGCGAAAAACAGCAAGGGAACATCCGGCGTAGTAATAAAACCATAGGCAGTAAACATCACAATGGATGCAGCAAGGGCAAAAAAACGAACTATCAGCGAATTTGTAGTCGTTTTCAGTCCTAATGTCTTCCATACAAGCATGAGCGTAGCTAGTTGCATAGCCACCGTCATAAAACGAACACCTAAATTGCCCGAAAAAAGCCAAGAACTAATCGCAGTAAACACCGCAACCATGGGAGGATGATCAAAATAACCCCAGTCTAACCGACTTCCCCACAAAGCGTAATAAGCCTCATCATTGGTTATTTCAGTCAGTATCGATTGAACGATATTGATTAAAAACCAACTTAGCAAAAGCAGGTAAAACAGTTGGGTGGATTGAATCTTTTTCATTCATTATTAAGTATAGCAATGCAGCGTTGCAGACTATCTTCCCAATGAGGAATTTGAATATTATAGGTAGATTTTATCTTTTGCTTATTCAGCACACTGTAATGCGGACGGGGTGTTTTGGCTGGATAATCTTTCGTCTCAATGGGTGAAACCTGACAAGCAATCCCTGCAATTTTGTGGATCGATTTTGTAAAATCATACCAACTGCATACCCCTTCATTGGATTAATGAAACACGCCGGGCACAAATACTTCTGAATTGACAATTTGCATCATGGCATCAGCCAAATCCGCAGCATAGGTTGGAGTTCCAACCTGATCGAAAATAACATTTAGACTGTCACGTTCTTTACCCAACTTGAGCATTGTTTTAACGAAATTATTCCCAAAAGAGGAATACAACCAAGCAGTTCTGATGATGACTGAATCAGGGCAAACAGACAGTAGAGTTTCTTCACCTGCAAGTTTAGACTTCCCATAAACAGTGGCCGGACAAACTGGCATGTGTTCGGTATAAGGAAGATAGTTCGTGCCGTCAAACACATAATCTGTTGAAACATGGATCACTTTCGCACCGTGCTTTTGAGCAGCTTTCCCAAGAATACCGACAGCCTCCTCATTGATTTTATAGCACAACGCAACATCATCTTCAGCTTTATCCACAGCAGTATAAGCTGCGCAATTCAACAAAAACGCAATTTTATTTGTATCAAAAAAACGATTAACAGCAATTTCATCACAAATATCTAATTCTTCAACATCGGTAAAAATGAAATTGAATTGTGGATAGTGTTTCGCTGCAAGTTGTACCTCATTGCCCAACTGTCCTTTGCTTCCGGTGACTAAAACTGTGTGCATTATCGTGATTTTACGTTTTGCTTACTTTTAGAAATTCATTTCGGCATCTTTTAACAGCGGATGCGCCTGATCTTTGGGAGATATAATCGTTTTGTCTGCAGGTATTTTCCAATCAATATTCAAAGCAGGATCATTAAACAATATGCCTCTTTCGAGTGCATGGTTATAGAAATTATCGCATTTATAGGTAAACAAAGCTGTTTCACTGATTACAGAAAAACCATGTGCAAACCCCTGAGGAATCAAAAATTGCAGTTTATTGTCAGCAGAGAGTTCTATGCCATACCACTGACCGAAAGTCGGGGATTTTTTTCTCAAATCAACTGCAACATCCCAGACTGCTCCAATGGTTACTGAGACTAACTTCGACTGACTTTGAGGATATAGTTGATAATGCAAACCACGAATCACACCATAAGAGGATTTCGATTGATTGTCCTGACAAAAATCTAAGTTTAAACCGGCTTCTACAAATATTTTACGGTTGTAAGATTCGCAAAAGAAACCACGAGCATCTTCAAAAACGCGGGGTTTGATAATCATTAAACCAGCTATTGGAGTTTGAATAATCTCCATGTCTTAAAATGTTTTTTCGTTTGCGATTTTGATTAAATACTCTCCGTAGTAGTTCTTTTTCAAGAGCTCTGCCAATCGTAGCAACTGCTCTTTGTTAATATAGCCGTTTCTATAAGCAATTTCTTCAATACAAGCCACTTTCAAACCTTGTCTGTTTTCAATTGTTGAAATAAAATTGGATGCTTCCAGCAAACTATCATGTGTGCCGGTATCCAACCAAGCCATCCCACGTCCCATCATCTTCATACTCAAACGTCCTTCTTCGAGATACAAACGATTTAAGTCTGTGATTTCTAACTCGCCACGTTTTGAAGGTTTTAATCCTTTAGATTTCTTCACCACATCGTTGCTGTAAAAATACAGTCCGGTTACCGCATAATTCGATTTTGGCACAGCCGGTTTTTCCTCCAGACTAATCACCTTGCCCGATTCATCAAAGTCAGCCACACCGTATCTTTCCGGATCATTCACGTAATAACCAAAAACGAGGGCACCATCTTCTAAATTAGCAGCTTCTTTCAATGTTCTTGAAAAATCATATCCATAGAAGATATTATCACCCAGAATCATGCAAACAGAATCATCTCCGATGAACTTTTCTCCGATAATAAATGCTTGTGCCAATCCATCAGGCGATGGTTGAATAGCATATTCCAGTTTGATTCCGAGATCCTGACCATCTCCGAGCAGGTTTTCATACAAATGGATATCCTGAGGAGTAGAAATTATCAATATTTCTCTGATTCCAGCAAGCATCAATACAGATAAGGGATAATAAATCATCGGCTTGTCATAGACCGGAATGATTTGTTTTGAAATACTTTTAGTAATGGGATATAAACGAGTGCCTGAGCCTCCGGCAAGAATGATACCTTTCATAAGCAGGATTTGAGTGATACAAAAATTTGAATAATTGAATCTGAGTAAACAGAATTCCGCACAAAGATAATATTTTTATTGGTATAGGTGCTTTTACAGCCCTAAGAATTGTTTGTAAATCATTGGTTGTTTATACATCATCCTCATCAAAAAAGATAGGATCAAAAAAATCGTCCAAATCACGACGTTCCTTTTTAGTCGGGCGACCGGTACCACGATCACGGTTGTTTTGGGCAGCAATTTTCCCCAATTCATAAATTTCTAACTGGTCGGCTGATGTTACATTCTTCATATAATCAGGCACCAACTTAGCACCCATGCGGTTTTCAGCAAGTGCCAGCACTTCAAATGAAAAAAGAACCGGATTCCGTTTTACACAAACGACATCCCCAATTTTGATATTCCGGGAAGGTTTCACAACAATTCCCTTTATCAAAACCTTTCCTTTTTTACAGGCTTCTGCCGCTATTGAGCGTGTTTTAAACAAACGAACTGCCCAAAGCCATTTGTCGATTCGGACTTCAGTCTTCATGCTAATTTTTGTTTGTCTTTTGAACCTTTAAAGCTCAAAAAATCACTTATTATTATATTGATTCATGGTATTTTGCATCCCGGCAAGACAAAAACTCTTGATGATTTCAACACCCTTCTCTACCCGTTCAGGTAAAAGTTTCCATTGTTCTTCGTCCCATTTGCTGAGCACATATTCAACCTGATAGCCTTTCGGAAAATCATTTCCGAGACCAAAACGGAGTCTCGCATAATCGTTATGTCCCAAAATCTCCTGAATATTCTTCAATCCATTATGACCAGCATCAGAACCATTCGGTTTCAACCTCAATGTGCCGAAAGGTAAAGCCAAATCATCCACGACAACCAGCACATTTTCGATTTCAATCTTTTCTTTTTGCATCCAATAGCGAAGGGCGTTACCACTTAAATTCATGAAGGTAGAAGGTTTCAGAAGAATCAATGTACGGCCTTTTAATTTTACTTCTGTAACAAAACCATAGCGATTATCCTCAAAAAAAACATTGGACGCCCTTGCAAAAGCGTCCAATATTGTAAATCCTATGTTGTGGCGGGTATCCTGGTAATCCAGACCAATATTCCCCAATCCAACGATTAAGTATTTCATGAAAAGTTCATTTGTTATTTAGACGCAGCGGCGGCAGCAGCACCTCTGGCAGCTCTTGTCAGTTTAACCTGAGCAACAACGGCATTTTTAGCATTTAAAATTTCAAGTTTATCAACCGTAACAGCACCCACTTGAATTGTTTTACCCAAGCCTAAATCTGCTACATCAATCGTGATAGCTTCAGGAAAATCTGTATAAACACCTTTCACCTTCAGCTTACGCATTTGCAAAGCCAATTTACCCCCGGCTTTAACACCTTCTGCCAAACCTTGTAATTTAACGGGTATTTCAAAAACAACAGGCTTCTTATCAGACACCTCCAAGAAATCGATGTGCAATACTTTATCTGATACAGGATGAAATTGCAATGCTTTCATAATCGCTTTGCATTTTTTACCATCAACATCTAAGTCCACGATATACACTTCAGGTGTATAAATTAATTTTCTCAAATCACTCGCAGTTGAGGTGAAATGCACGTTATCAGCAGCACCATACAATACACATGGCACGTGATCACCTGCACGATTGGCTTTTGTAGCTTTTTTTCCAAGCTCAGCCCGAACTGTCCCTTTTAATTCAAAAGTTTTCATTTTAATAATTTTGTTTGTGTTACTCAAAATTTAAGCGTTGAATTTTAAGTGATTAGTCGCTTAATTTCCCATCACACTTTCTGCATTAGAAAAGCGGGGCAAAGGTAATATTTTTTTGTTGAAAAAAAAAATGAAGGCCTGATTATTAAAATTCTCAATCGTTAATGTTATCTCATTTTAAATTCATGCAAAACTTTGTATCAAAAAAAATATTACCTTTGCAGGTTCGTTAATTTCACAAATTTACCATTCAAATTGAAACAAGATATTGACATCGAGCAGATTGAATCATCCGGACAGATTGAAGTTACTCGAGCCCGGGTACACAATCTGAAAAACATACATGTAAGTATCCCGCGCAACGCACTAACCGTTATAACCGGACTCAGTGGCAGCGGAAAATCCTCATTGGCTTTCGACACTATATTTGCGGAAGGTCAGCGTCGCTATATCGAAACTTTTTCTGCTTATGCGCGTAGTTTTTTGGGAAATCTGGAACGTCCGGATGTAGATAAAATTACAGGATTGAGTCCTGTTATAGCCATTGAACAGAAAACCACCAATAAAAATCCACGCTCAACAGTTGGTACTACCACCGAGATATACGATTTTCTGCGTTTGCTCTTTGCCCGTGCAGGTATAGCCTTTTCTCATGTAACCGGCGAAAAAATGGTCAAGTACTCGGAAGATCAGATTGTTGAATTGATTTTGCAAGATTACGAGGGCAAAAAAACCTATCTGCTTGCTCCTTTGGTGAGAGGTCGTAAGGGACATTACAAAGATTTATTTGAAAATGTACGCAAAAAAGGTTATGTACATGTGCGGATTGATGGCGAATTGCGTGAAATTACACACGGCTTAAAACTCGACAGGTATAAAATTCACGATATCGAACTGGTGGTCGACCGGTTGATTGTGGCTGAAAAAGACAAGCAAAGACTCAAGCAATCCCTTCAAAAAGCGATGCAACAAGGAAATGGCATTGTGATGTTGCTGGAAAAGGAAGCTGAAGCGGTTCGTTATTTCAGCAAAATGCTCATGTGCCCTACCAGCGGTATTTCTTATGATGAACCCGCTCCGCACAATTTCTCCTTCAACTCGCCTCATGGTGCTTGCCCGCGTTGTAAAGGACTCGGATATGTGAATGAGGTTGATATGGAGAAGATTATTCCTGACAAAAAACTCAGCATTTATCAGGGCGGAATCATTCCGTTGGGAAAACACAAAAACTCGATGATTTTCTGGCAAATAGAAGCCATTTTGGAGAAATACGACTGCAATATTAAAACATCTCTTGCCAACGTTCCTGATGAGGCGATTGATGAAATCATGAACGGAACTGAAGAGCGCTTAAACATCAAAAATCATTCATTGGGCAATTCGAATTATTTTCTCAATTACGACGGGATATTGAAGTACATCGAAATTCAGCAGGAAAATTCAGCATCGGCAACCGAACAAAAATGGGCGAACCAGTTTTCAAAAGAAAGTGTTTGTCCGGAATGTCAGGGCGCCAAACTAAAAAAAGAATCGCTCCACTTCAGGATTCACGATAAAAACATCTCGGAATTGTCTAAGATGGATATCGATGAATTAGTCAACTGGCTTAGCAAAGTCGAGCCATTTCTTTCAGAAAAACAAAAAGCCATTGCTGTTGAAATACTGAAAGAAATCCGGACACGGCTTCAGTTTTTATTAGACGTGGGACTGAGCTATTTATCGCTGAACCGGAGTTCACAATCCCTATCGGGAGGTGAAAGTCAGCGCATCCGCCTTGCCACCCAAATAGGTACGCAATTGGTAAATGTATTATATATATTAGATGAACCGAGCATCGGACTACATCAGCGTGACAATGAAAGATTAATTCGTTCGTTGAAACAACTCCGTGATACCGGCAACTCGGTAATCGTAGTTGAGCACGACAAAGAAATGATGCTGGCAGCCGATTATGTCATCGATTTAGGCCCGCGCGCCGGCAGACATGGCGGTGAAGTTGTTTTTGCGGGAACACCGCAGGAAATGCTTCAATCAAACACCATGACTGCTGCATTTTTAAACGGAAAAGAAAAAATTGAGATCCCGGTTAAATTAAGAAAAGGCAATGGCAAATTTCTAACTATTAAGGGCGCAAAAGGGAATAACCTCAAAAATATTGATGTTAGTATCCCTTTAGGTAAAATGATTTGTGTGACCGGTGTTTCGGGAAGCGGAAAATCAACTTTGATTAATGACACCCTACAACCCATCTTAAGTCAGTATTTTTATTCCTCTTTGAAAGATCCATTGGCGTATGATTCTGTTGATGGCATTGATCTGGTCGATAAAGTGGTAGTTGTAGATCAATCTCCCATCGGACGCACACCCCGTTCGAATCCGGCAACATACACCGGAGTATTTTCAGATATTCGGAACTTGTTTGTATCTTTGCCTGAAGCAAAAATCCGGGCGTATAAACCCGGACGATTTTCATTTAATACGACAGGAGGAAGATGTGAAGTTTGCGGGGGAAATGGATATAAAACCATAGAAATGAACTTCTTACCTGACGTATACGTTCCTTGTGAAAGTTGTGATGGGAAAAGGTATAACAAAGAAACGCTCGAAGTAAGATTCAAAGGAAAGTCAATTGCAGATGTGTTGAATATGACCATCAATCAGGCCGTCGAGTTTTTCGAAAATCAACCTAACATTCTGAACAAGATCAAAACCATTCAGGATGTAGGACTGGGATACATCAAACTCGGTCAGTCGAGCACCACGCTATCCGGTGGTGAAAGTCAGCGGGTTAAATTAGCAACTGAGCTTTCGAAACGGGATACCGGTCAAACACTTTATATACTCGATGAACCGACAACGGGATTACATTTTGAAGATATCCGTGTACTATTAGGCGTTTTAAACCGTTTAACCGACAGGGGCAACACGGTGATTATCATTGAACATAACATGGATGTAATCAAGGTCTGCGATTATGTGATTGATATCGGTCCCGAAGGAGGCCGAGGAGGAGGTGAGGTTATTTGCACAGGAACGCCCCTTGAGGTAGCTAATCACCCCAAAAGTGAAACGGGCAAATTTCTCAAGCGGGAATTTAATTAAACAGCAACAGAGGCTGATTTGGAGATTGAAAAGAAATGAATGACATTATTGCATATATTATCCGTTTTTTGGTGGGAGAACAAGTTTCATCGAAAACATTGAACATGATAGGATACACATCGGATGAAAAGCTTTATTCCGATTACAAAGTAGTTATCAAACCATCCGGTTTTTTTGATACAAAAAATTACGGTTTAGAAGAAACCCTTCCTAAATTACCACTCAAACAATGGGAAGAAACACCAATTCTTTATGGAGATGATTTGATTGAGATTGTGGGCGAAACCATCATTATTCATGCCGATATCGTAGCAGGAACGTATTTTTTAATCTCACGTTACGAAGAAATGGTTCGCCGCAATACCCGCGACGTTCACAATCGTTTCCCGGGGAAAGAGTCATTGCCCTACAAAGCTGGCTTCATCGACCGCCCAATCATTGAAGAATGGGGATTCTTGTTGCGTTCGAAAATGAGGGAGATGGGAATTTCAGTATCCGAACCACCCAAGACAATTCAGAAAGTATATTTGACGCATGATGTAGATGGAATAGCCCATTACAGGAATATCCGCGGCATGATTGGCGGATTACTCAGGGGAATTAAACGACCGAAAGAAGGCCAAAAAGCAATAAAAAGTTATTTTGGCGGACTAATCTTTGATCCTTGGTACACATTCCCTTATCTATTCAAATTAGATACTGAATTAAGACAAAAGTTAGGTGACAATCGTTGCGAAATAATCACTTTCCTAAGAAGTGGTGGGGGAAAAAGGAAAGAAGATAAACCTGATGTAAACCTCTTACATCCCGATTATAAAACCCTCATCAGGTATATCAAAAGAAAGAAAATTTCTATTGGTTTGCATACAAGCTATGCAGCCGGTTGTGATGCAAAATTGATTGCTGATGAAAAAAAACGACTTGAAAGATTTGCCAAAACAAATACCGCATACAACCGGAATCATTTTCTCAATAACCGAGAACCGGAAGATTTTGAAGAATTGATAGCCAACGGAATTACCGATGATTTCAGTATGGGTTATGCAGATATGGCAGGTTTCCGACTCGGAACTTGTAAGCCGGTACAATGGATCAATCCTTTAGAAAAGAAAATCACAAATCTGGTATTGCATCACCTGACCATCATGGATGTATCGTTGAGCGAAAAAAAATACATGTTTATGAATGCCAATGATGCTTTCCAATACTGTGAGAGCCTGATTAATACTGTTAAGAAATTCAATGGAGAAATTAGTTTGCTGTGGCATAATAATTCAGTTGAAAAAAACGTCACCTTGTATCACAGAAAATTATATAAAGATTTATTGCATTCATTACTAAATAGTGGTACTGAGGATGAGTAGAAGAATTATCATATCAGTTTCTAATGATTTGAGTACTGATCAGAGGGTATTGAAAGTTGCTGATTCATTATACAAAAATGGGTTTGATGTCACTTTAATTGGAAGAAAACTCAAGAACAGTCAACCGCTGCAACTTAATTATCCTTATAAAAGAATCCGTTTGATATTTAATAGAAGTTTTTTATTCTATTTTGAATTGAATCTCCGCTTGCTTTTTGCACTCCTATTTTCAAAAGCAAATATATTTTACGCCAACGATACCGACACTTTACCCGCAAACTTTGTTGCTTCAAAAATTAAAGGTAGCAAATTAGTCTTCGATGCACACGAATTATTTCCTGAAGTTCCTGAGCTGCAAGACAGACCGGTTGTGCAAAAAATATGGATAGCCATAGAGAATTGGATTTTTCCTCATCTCACCACTTCGTTTACAGTATGCAATTCAATTGCAGCATATTACAACCGAAAATATCAGATTAAAATGCATGTGCTTCGAAATGTGCCTTACAAACAAGTGCCATCAAAGAAAAGACTACATTTTGAAAACACAAAAATCATCCTCTACCAAGGGGCTTTGAATGTAGGAAGGGGTTTAGAATGGGTCATCGATGCCATGCCTTACATAGATCATGCAATATTATACATCATTGGTGATGGAGACATCCGCGAACAACTCATGCAAAAGGTAAAAAAACTTGATTTGCAGACGAAGGTTATTTTTCATGGCAAGGTTCCCGGAAAAGAGCTATACACTTATACCTCATCAGGTGACATCGGTCTTTGTTTACTCGAAAACAAAGGATTGAGCTATTATTATGCTTTGCCAAACAGAGTTTTTTCTTACCTGCATGCAGGTGTACCCATACTTGCGAGTCCCTTTCCGGAAATTGAGCAAATCGTAAAAACGCATCATACCGGCGTACTAACCCAAGATTACCAACCACGCAATTTAGCAAAGACAATCAATGAGATGTTAGAATTCCCTCAAAACACGGATCACTTTAAAGATCTAAAAGATTTATTTTGCTGGGAAGAAGAAGAAAAAATTTTGTTGGCAGTAATGAATGCTTGTTGATCAAAGTATTAAATTCTGCAAAATATCTCAGAACAATGAACAATCACCCTTTCTAATTCATTTATATAATTATCTTTGTGTTGTAAATTTTATTTATGTTTAAACTATCAATCAAAACTGTTCTTGCTTTAATACTTACACTGATAACTGTATCTGTTTTTGGGGTTCCTGCAACTCCATATCCCATAACAAAGATTCAGCCCGATGGCAGTGAGTTGACATTTTATTTAAGAGGCGATGAATTCTTCAGTTACAAACTAACGCTTGATGGTTTTTTAATTCATCAGGACACACAAGGTATTTACCATTATGCAAAACAAAATGCACAAGGTGAAATTATCTCCACGGGAGTTCAGGTAAATCAAATAGAAAAGAGAACGGATTCAGAAAAAAAACTCCTCAACACCTTAGAAACCTATCCTGATTTCTCAAAAGTGAGACAGGAAAGAAGGGCAAATCGTGTTGCAGCATCTCAAGCAGATGATCAAACTCAAAAAAAATTCCCAAAAACCGGTTCTCCAAAATCAATTGTAATACTTGTCAATTATAAAGATGTTGCCTTTGTTACTCCTAATCCTCAAGTAGCATTCACCAATTTATTAAATCAGTCCGGATACTCAACGAATGGAGGTACAGGTTCTGCACGTGATTATTTCAATGTTGCTTCCAATGGTGTTTCTTCGCCCGAATTTGTTGTTGTCGGGCCCTATACACTTCCCAATAATCGGGCTTTTTATGGAGCTAACAACTCCAGCGATGATGATGTGAAACCACGTGAAATGGTTATGGATGCTTGTAACGCAGCTGCAGCTGATGGAGTTAACTTTGCTCAGTATGACACAGATGGCGATGGAATTGTTGATAATGTATTTGTTTATTACGCAGGCCACAACGAAGCTGAAGGTGGGCCTCTAGAATCAATATGGCCACATCGTTGGGCATTGAATACAACCTTGATGTTAAATGGAAAAAGAATATCTGGTTATGCCTGCACATCAGAACTCAGGGGAAGCAGCGGAAGCAATATGTGTGGTATAGGAACTTTTGCGCATGAATTCGGACATGTTTATGGTTTGCCGGATTATTACGCGACAAATAATGCAGAGCATCACACACTTTCAAATTGGAATATTATGGATGGTGGAGCATATCTGAATCAAGGTCGTACACCACCAACCTATTCGGCATACGATCGATTTTATTTGGGATGGCTTACTCCCACCATCTTAAACTCTCCACAAGACGTTTCATTAACAGATTTGAAAATCAACAACAAGGCTTATATTATAACACAAAACGGCAACCACAACCTGAACGGATCAAGTCCAAATCCTATTGAATTCTTCACATTAGAAAACCGACAGAAAACCGGGTGGGATGCATTTCTTCCGAGAAGTGGCATGTTGATTACGAGGGTTTATTACAATCAATCAACGTGGAACAACAACGGACCAAACAACGACCCGGCAGCGATGGGTGTTGATATCATTGAAGCTGATGGAATTGCAAGTTCTGGCACATTACAAGGCGATCCTTTCCCCGGCTCACAAAATATCACCAACTATAGTCCTAGGTTGAGGTCAGGAATTGATATTGGCAGACCGATTACAAATATTAAAGAAACAACTGGAGTGATAACCTTCAGTTTTATGGGTGGTGGAAATCCTCCAATCATCTATTCCGACCAGAATAATATAACTGCTTTTACAACACTGCTTGGGACTCCGTCTGTCATACAGAAATTTTCAGTCAGTGGAAAAAGTTTAAAAGCAAACATTCAAATTGATTTTAATTTTAAATCGCATTTTGAATTAAAAAAGGAAAATGATCCTTCCGACAACTGGAAAAAAAACATAGAACTTGTGCCAATTGACTCGCTTGTCGATAGCACTGTCATTTTGATTCGCTACAATCCAACAGAAGCATCATTTCAGGAGGTACACTACGATTACCTGAATATTCGTACACAGGATGCAGAAATACTTCAGAAAAGCATATCCGGCACATCAACACGTCCTGTTAAAGTAGTAAGTCCGGTCGCAAATGAAGCAACTGATGTCAGTTTAAAAGGTTACTATGCAAGCTGGAATCAAGTAGAAGATGCCTCAGGATATTATCTCACGGCTTACAGTGTAACTGACGGAACGACTACATTAAAAGAAGGGTTTAATAATGGATTAAATGCACCTATAGGATGGACCATCAATGCCAAATCATTAAATTCTTCCTATAATTTTGCAGGTGATTCAGTACCTTCAATTCAATTTAAAAATACCGGTGATTATATCCAAACAGATATATTCCTCTTTCCTGTTATCGAACTCTCATTCTATATAAGATCAATAGGAGAAAACAGCGGATCAATTGATGTTGAAGGCTGGAACGGAGAAACTTGGTCATTGCTGGAAAACTTTAACATCAGTTCCTCATTGAATACCATAAAAAACTATTCCTTGAGCGAAGCAAATCATTATATTCAGTTTAAAATATCATTTAAAAAAGGCATTGCATATGTTTCGGTTGATGATGTTGCTGTAACGCTATCACAAAGGCTTGAATTCAATGCGTTTAACAAATGGATTGAGGGCAATTCGGCTTATGTTGATCTGATAGTTCCAGGAAGATCATATTATTACAGTGTAAAAGCAAGTGATAAAACACTCAATTCTGACAACACCATCAAATATGAAAACATCACACCGCCTTCCAATTTGGTGTCAGTAGAATTAGATGAATCTGAAATTATTCATTTTTCTAATACAAACAACAAGATTTCAATTTATAAAGACCTTAACGGAAATGTTATTCTCAATCAAGGAGATAATACCGAAGGCAATAATTTGATTCTCGTTTATACAGTCAACGGAAAATTAATTCAACAAATAACATCCAGTAACAAGACAATTGCTATATCAGGGCTATCGAAAGGTCAGATGTATATTTTGAAAGTGGGAGACTTATTTGTTAAATTTATATTGTAGATTTCTTCTTGAATAGGAACATCAAAAAAAGGAAACTGTCAAAATCACGGTAATTATGTGTGATTCTGACAGCTTCCTTACAAATTTATGTTGTTAGAAATAGAACATCATATACAGTTTTCCTCCTAGATTCTGTGTTCCGAAAGAAAATGATCGATCACCGGGCGACAACAATTCTGTCCGGTTCTCTATCTTATTGGTTATCGTATTAAAACCTTCCTGCTTCTGATGTGCTTGACTCTTAATCATTTGGAGTGCATAGATTGTTATCTCGCCACCCAATGACAAGTGAGAGGCTAGAAAATATTCAACACCAACCACAGCACCTAAACCAAAATAATGAGCACTGCCATCAAAATACTTTCCTGTCACATAAGTCTGTGTCCAGTATGGAACTGGAATTGGAGCCGTTCCTATTAATCCTCTTGATGGCATTTGATTGATTTCTGTGACAGCATTTCCGTATTCATAAACATCAGTTGCCATTTCGAAACCATAAATCAAATCCAGACCAGTATATCCCTGAATGCGGTTGTATCCCCTTCTATACTCCATTCCGACAGAGAACGACATTCCCGATCGATGTTGCCAGTGTGTATCCACAACTCTTGCTTCGGATAAGGGATCGTTAAAGAATGCGGCATCATCTCTTATATATACATTTTGGACTGCAGTTTGACCAATCGTACCAAAGTTGAAACGATAAGCCATGTTATCCGTTTGCATATACTTTCCTTTGATAGAAACACCCGGCGCAAGAATACCAAGTGGCAACAAAGGTTCGCCACCAAAGCTATTCAAAGTGTTATTGGTCGTTCCGTTGAACATATTTCCAAGATAATCGAGCACCGGAATCAGGTCAATTCCTAAACCTAAGTCACCTGCTTTGGGCAGTGTCGGTTTACTTTTTTGATCTGTTGTTTGTGCCGACGAAATGTGAACTGTTAGTACAAACAGAAACACAATACATATCCATATTTTTGAATTTTTCATATTTTTCATATTCATTGTTTCTAATTACTAACAGTAGCATTATTGTTCATTTGCAATGATAGCTGTCCAGGAATAATTTCCCCATCCGGCAGGAACAACAGTCGGATTAAAGCTCATTTTAGCAGATTCTGCAACTTCATATAAATTTGTACTTGCATCTTTATTGGTTACCCTTGCTGCTATGTTTGCGGCGCTTACAAATTTCCCATAAATGGTGATTGCATCATCAGTGGCAATATTAGGGTGATGAATAAATGCAACATCTGCGAGATCATTAGCGGGATTTATCGTGATATTATAGGATGCCGGTACTGTTGTCACGGGAAGATTGAATGTAAAATCACCCGCAGCGTTGGTTACAACTGCGTAATTAGTCCCGGACAAACCAACCGAAACCATACGATTTGGACAATTTGCCCAGCTTGGCGACCAGTTACTTCCATCTTTCACCTGAACAGCCTGTTTCACTTTACCTTTTACAGTAATATTAGCTGAACTGTTTGGTACCACAACCCATCCCGGCAAGTTAGCCGACCAGTTTGTCGGAGATCCCGACGGACTGAAATCATAATAACGTGTACCAAGGCGATTCCATGCAGAACCAAGCGGAACATCCGTTAGTTTCACTGTGTAATTTCCTGATAAGATTTCAGTTGTGCTATTAGCAGGTTTGCGGAAATGCGCAAAAGAAGTAGTGCTGATGATGTTCATCGAAGCATCCCAGGTAGTTGCTGGTTCTTCATCAGCATATTTCAGCGGCACAGGAATAGTGAATTCACCATTTGCATCCGTCGCACCAACCAAGGTAAATCCATTACTTGACAATTTCACAATTTGATAAGCAGCACCAACATAACTTCCTGAACGAAATGCTGTTTCAACCGGCAATTTTAAAGTTCCCCTGATATTTGAAGAAGCATTGTGGTCGAGACGAACCTTCCATCCCGCCAAATCAACCTGCCAAGTTGCAGGAGCGCTTGCAGGTGTGAAAGTAAAATAAACATCACCTAGTTCATTCCATTTTGAAGTTGCCGGTTTGAGTTGTGTTGCAGTAAAACTACCTGTCAGAATTCTTGTATCAGTTGTACCCCCATTTGTAAAATGAGTAAAATCCTTGATCCCTGTAATCGTAGTTGTATTGAGTGTAACCGCCAGTTCGTCGCCATTGTTTTGAATTGGCACGGCGATGTTCAAAGTTCCATCAGCACCAACAGCAGCTTCATATATGTTTCCACCCGCACTAATGGCAATAACCCTTCCCTTAGCAGCTTCATAAGATCCGGCAGCAAATGCCGATTCTTTCGCCAGATATACTTTTCCGGAAACAGTAGCAGTTAAATTATGGTCTTTAATTTTAACCCAACCTGCCAGATTTGCTTGCCACGTTGCCGGTGCGGTGGTAGGTGTAAATTTATAATAATAATCACCCAATTCGAACCATTGCGGAGCATCTTTTCTGATGTTCCTGTATATGCCATAGGTTCCTCTAATCGTAGCGGTTTCTGTGGCAGACTTGTAGTGTATAAATTCAGTTTCTTCCGGAGCGAGCACAGTCACAGCATACGTGTCTGTAGTTTTCTGAGCGGGCAGATCAATACTGAAAGATCCGTCAGCTTGTGTGGCGGCAAGAACAACTTTTGTTGGTTTAGTGCCATACACGACATTTACCTTAATTGTACGTACAGCAGTATTATATGAACCCACGGCAAAAGCAGTTTCATTTGCTAAATTATAAGTACCTGTGAGGGTTACTTGCTCATTGTAACCGTCATAATTTTCCCAACCGGCCAGATTATCCGACCAAGACTCCGGCGCATTTTGAGCAGGTAAGCCATTATTGAAATTAGGCGTAAACTTCAAATATTGTTTGCCTAATGAATGAGGTATATTTTCAAGAATATTTGTCAGTGTTACAGGAAATCCAGCTGCGAGTGTTGTTTGGTAAGCACCTGTAAGAGAAATTGATTCACCTGGTTTATTGTAGTGCGAATATGCATTTTGACCGATACCCAGTACAGATACTTTATTAATCCTGAAACCAGCTTTATATGATTTTAGCGGAACGGTAACAGAATAATTCCCGGATGCATCCGCAGTAGTACCGAAAGTGAGCACCATGGGAGTACCAAGCGGATCATAGACGATTTCGAGTTCCACAGTTCCTGATGCAGCAGGTTTATATGCTCCCGTGCGGAATGATGATTCAAAAGCCAATTGTACATTCCCTGTAAGCGTAATTTTCTCGTTATATCCCTCTAAATCAATCACAACAGAATTATAGGTCACATGTGTAGGATATGAAAACGCACCGGGTTTAAGTCCAACCAAAGGAGGTAACGCAGTTTCAAAACGCCGGAGTCGGGTTTTAAATACCGGCTTACCATCTTCCATCTTTACGTATTCACTAAAATAGGCTGAAAACTCTTCCATCCTGATGTTAGCTGTAATACCCGTTGAAATAGTAGGAATTTCAACCGAAAAGTTTCCTGTGGAATCAATTACGGTTTCAAAAATCTTATTTCCTACAGCACCAGCTTTGTAGTTAGCGTATCCTACCTCAACAAAGACTTTTCGACCGATAGCCGGTTTCATAATTTCCATTGTGTAGTCAGTAGAGGTAGTGTCAACCCCTGTATTGTAAACAACTGTACCGGAAATTGTAACAAATTGATCAATGGATGACAGATTTAACTCCGACTGGTCCTCTGTACATCCCCAAAAAAATAGCAAACTTGTTGCGAGCGCAACAAAACAATTTTTAATCTTCATGCTGTTAAATTTTAGTTATTAATTGAAGTTTTTTGTAAAGGAATGAGCAAAAATAATCATTATTCATTAAAACAACAAAATAAAACTAAAATATTTTAACATAAGGGATTAAACCTGCATGATATCGTTATCTACTAAAGGAAAATAGGGCCCTTCCTTTACTTCAAAAATAACCGTACCTGTTTCAAGCACTTCTACATTGTGCCAGCTGTTAGCAGGAATGTGAATACCATATTTACCTTCAGTGGGGTCTAAACGATAAGTTTCAATAAGTTCCTTTTGCTCGTTGTAAAACTTCACATCTAATTTTCCGCGCAGAATGATATATGTTTCATCTGTATTTTTATGCCTGTGAACTGGAAAGATTGTTCCCGGCTCTATGGCATTGAGCAAACGTTGAACTTTGTCGTCGAGAGAAGCATGCAGGTTGTGGTTGATGCGCAGACGGGGATTGTGTTGAGCTTCTTCAGATATGGTGTTTAAAAGTTGGTTGTTGATGATCTTCATTGATAAGAAATTTAATTTAATAATCTTTGGTTCTGATAATAGTTTTAGCTCTTAAACTCTTCATTTGCTATCGTTCATTTTTTCTTTATGCAGGTGAATTTGATGTAGGTGAAAATATTTGATTTTGATTAAAATGTACGTCACAGACAATACGAATATAACCCCCGTCAAATACAAGTAAGCATTGTCTTTAATAACAATTAATCCTACAATAACAAGCAACTGTATTAATGAATAAATCAGAGAAACAATCAAATGCGGTATCTTAAGTTCATTAACAAGTAGTTGAAATAAATGTTTTCGATGTGCAATAAAAATATTTTCTTTTAATATTAACCGGTGAATAATCGTCAGAATTGTGTCAACTCCATATACAGTCAAAACACCAATCCAAATGAGGTTTTCCGATTTGATGATCAACATTCCCAACAAAAAGACCACTGAGAAAGACAGACTAAAAGCTCCAACATCACCTGCAAAACATCTTGCTTTATTCCTGAAATTAAAGAAGTTAAACACAATTAATGAAAGAATGATGTAGTATATCATTTTTTCATCTGCGAAGTAAAAGATATTTCTATTTATATACCACAAAGTTCCTAAAACAATCATATTAAATCCACCAATCATACCGTTAATACCATCCATAAAATTATAGGCATTTAGAATACCGGTAGATAAGACTAAGCCAATTAAAATATAATACCATGGTAAATCCAACATACCTAACTGGTAAAAGAGAAGCAGCATGGATACCAAATGTATGGTCAATCGTATTTTAGAAGACTGAGGTTTAAGATCATCAATAAAACTTATGGTTGAAATTAGCGTTATTCCTGCAAAAAACCAAGGATATTGAAACCCATTCATTAAAAAATAAAAGACAATTGAAAAATAAAAGACAACTCCCCCACCCAACATTGTTACTTGCTTGTGAGAACTTCGCTCATTGGGTTTATCAATAATATTGAACCTGTCAGCCAATTTAAAATAGAATAGTTCAGCAAGAAAAAAAACTATCAGAATAACAATGTACATCATCTCATGAAACTTTTAATTGTTTTTTTTAATCCATCAATAGCTGCAACTGGCATTTTTTGTATGCCCATTGCTTTTTTTATTTTCACGTTTGAAACCACATAATTTTCAGTTAGTTTCTGCACTCTTTCCTGATTTAAAGGAAGATGTAACCATGTACCTATCAATGCTAATGTATTAATCAGTGATTGATTTATATTCCATATCCTAACAGGTTTTTGAATCACTTCAGATATAATTGATATAAGCTCTCTGGTTGAAACTGCCTCATCATCAGCGACCTGATAAATTCCGCTTTCAATGTCATTATCTATCAGATTATGAAGGATAAAAATCAGGTTTTCCATAGAAGTAAACGAACGCTTGTTTTGGAATGCACCTAAAGGCCATGGGATACTTTTTTTTACAAATGCAAACAACAAATTCAGATTACCTTTATTTCCTTCTCCATGGATCATCGAAGGTCTTAAAATATAGGTTTGCTTTACTCTTGTATCTGCATGTTGATTTAAAATGTAGATTTCGGCTTCTCTTTTACTTTCCCCATACGGCCCAACTGGCATGGGTTCAACATCCTCAGTAAGGATTTCTTCTTTAACCACATCTGCAACCGCTTTAACTGTGCTAAAAAAAATGAATTTCCGGGCATTTATTTCCAAAAACCAATTATATATATTTTTTGTAAGCTCTGTATTGACATTAAAGTATTCTTCTGCGAGAGATTTATTCTTAGTATCATGTGCCTTTCCTGTTAAATGAATAATCACATCAACTTCGGGTAACAACATTAATTCATTCCAATTAAAAATCTTAACAACACCACTAATAGGCGATGATACTATATCTAAACCAAATATAACATGATTGTTTTTTAATGATTTAACGAGATTTGAACCCACAAAACCATGAATACCAGTAATTAATATTTTCATGTAACAGTTTTAAAAAGTTATCTGGAGGATTCTTGTAAGACTCTTGAATACAAAGATTCCATAATTTCATGTACCTTGCAAATATCAAACTTTTTAACGATTTCCTTGTTATACAAACCATATTTCTCTCTCAATTCAAGATTCACATACAATTCTTTTATGGCCCATGTAAAACCATTTACATCATTAGGAGAAAAAGAATATCCTGTTTTCTCATTGATTGAATAATCTGATATTCCATTAATATTTGAAGTTATAATTGGTAATCCTGCAGCCATAGCTTCTATAGCAGCAATTCCGAGTCCTTCTCTTTTTGAAGGGAAGGCAAAACAATCAGACGATTTAATTATTTCATTAATATCTAATCTAAATCCAAGAAAGATAACTTTATCTTCGATTTTCATTTTTCTAACTAATTCAATTAAACTATCGGCATCAGGACCTTCACCACAGATCAGATAATAGATGTTTTCATTGGTCAATTTCGAAATAGACTGAATAATGACCTTTTGATTCTTTCTGTCACAAAGCTCTCCTACCGACAATATAACAAACGCATCTGAAGGAATACCCAGTTGTTTTCTCTTATCTAAATAATTTATTGTAGTCAGTTCATATTTACTCACATCAACTCCAACTCCGGGAATATATACATTCTCACGGGCAAAGAAACCTTTTGATCTATTATAATCTTCAGTATTTATTGTTATTAAAATATCCGTATATTTGGATAATATTAACTCAATCGGAAAGAAAAACACCCAACTAAAAAAAGAAGCCCCTCTGAAAAAATGAAAACCATGTGCAGTATAAATCAGTTTCAAATCCTTTTTCTTTCGATTTCCTAATATTGCAAGTCTTGTAAGAAACCCGCCTATAGGTGAATGCACATGAATAATATCATAATTATTAACAATTGCTCTTAATTCTTTGTATACTCTGTAATTACTTCTTAACGACCCAATCTTCCGGGGAAACAATACATTAATAATTTTTATGTTTAACTGTTCCAGTTCTTTTATGAAATTATCAACCCGATTCTTACTGGTAGTGCTTCCAAAGGAGAAATTCGCCGCAACGTGAATCTCACATCCCTTACTCTTAAGTATGTGAATATTATCCATGTTAAATTGATCAATCATTGAAGCAACTGATGCTACAAATAATACTTTCTTCATCTTAAGTACTTTTCTTATTAATACTACATTCACCAACGACACCTTTGAATCCATCCCAAAAGCCTTTTAGTGAGAACTTCAGGAATAACATTCTTTGTTTGGATATGATAAAAAAGATAATGATTCTTATTCCATTAAAAACAAGCTCTCTCAACTTATAACCCAAATCAACATAAGGCATACGTAACATATGAATACTGTTTCTTGACAAATAATATCTTCTCAAGGGTGAATGAACAGAAATAGTTCTGCCAAAAACTGACAACCGGGCATCTCCGACGACATGACTCATTCTTGCAGAAGGCACGGCATATAGAGCAAACCCCTTATGAACAGCTCTATATGACCACTCAATATCAACATAGTCAACAAATAAATCTTCATTCATTAAGCCAACAATGTCAAGCACACATTTTCGTATTAAGGTTCCTGATGATATTAAGAAGGATGCTTTTTGTGGCGACGCTTCAGGTTTTAATCTTTTAATGAATGGTCCAATATATTTTGTTATTGGATACACTTCTCCCGTTTTCTCATTCACATAAACAGGTCCCACAGCACCAATCGGAATACCCTTTTGCAAGAGTAATTCTTCTGCAAACAATAAAGCAGAGACAAAATTTTCTTTTAACACAGAATCATGATCTAATATAAGAACATGAGATGCACCTAACTCCAAAGCTTTTTCGACACCTTGATTTTGAGCGAAACCCAAGCCAAAATTCTGAGTGTTCTTTATTATTGACACATATCCGTCAGAAACCTCAGCATTAACTAAACGTGAAAAAAATTCATTATAATTATCAGAACCATTATCAACATATACGACATTACACACTTGATATCTCAGACTTTGATGTTGCTCAATGAAAGTCTCAATATCAGGGTTATACATAACAACTACTGCAATAATTTTATTATCCATATAGTAGTAAACAGAAATTATTAATTAAACTGATTAATCCAGATGGTTTCCCTTTTATCTTCTGTTTTTTCATCAAAAACAGAATGATATGGTAACCAAAAGTGATATCTCCTTGCTCCATCGGCATAATACCCGGCTGAAATAAAATATGCCGAAGCATAAACCACAATAATAAGAGTCATCATCATTTTATATAAATACTTTTTATCCGAAAAATCACGGATAAGACTGCCAATGAAATCTGCAAAAAAAATTGCTAAAAATGGCAATGTGTAATTACTAAAACGAGTAAATATGAGTTGAAAGAACAAAATGCCGATTCCTAATAATGCATGTATACAAATTAAATATTCGTATTCTGAATTTTGACGAAGTATTTTCTTATAAACAAATAGTAGGAATAACGGGAATAATGTAATTTGTATCAAGTTGTAAGCAACCCAGGTCAGATTTAGTTTTTCATAGTCAATATATACATTTACTTTATTAGATATTTTTTCAAAATTCTCGAGAAACACTAAAAATGGGTGAATTTCAATGATTAAAACTACAAAAACTACTAACATGATTAAATATGTCCAGTTTAATCTGATAAATCGAACAAGGGGAAACAATAACAGAATTAAAGCTGAGCTGTGGAATAATATTGAGACTATTGACAATAAATAATAACTCACCCATTTCTTTTGTTTAAGGTTAGAATAATTCAATAAAAATACGGAAATAGCAAATGACTCACGCAAGATTTCAGTATTGAAATACAAATAATACATTGCAAAAAATAATAATAAACCAATAAAAGGATAATTTGTGTTTTTAAAAATAAATTTAAAAATACAGGCATTGATTATTATCGCATGTATGATTTGGAATGTATAAAAACTATCATAGATAGACTTTGACAAACTATTTAAAATTACAAATAAAGGGGAAAAATTATGATCAATAATATAATCATATGTTAAATATCTCATTGTTGGATAGTCAGAAAAATACTCCATATAATTTAGCGTATCAATTCCTACCCTATATCTTAAACCCATAGTTAATACAGCAACAACCCATAAAATGAATTTATAAATTCTTTTGTACTTAGGGAACTTATAAACATCAAATACAACGATTGAAACTATGGATAAAAAAATCAGAATAAAATAGACCATCTTTCAATTGATAATATTGGTAAGATAAACAAAAAACTTTCTTTTCAGAAAGAACATTAAACTTACACCTGTTACACTATTGACCATTTTAAACAAATTCTTATTATATGTGTAAATTGTTCTGATATCATGCATTTTTGACCTGACTGAGATATTTGATTTTACTGCTCCGAGTTTATTTGAGCCATGCTGTCTGTACAATACGGTTTTCAGAGGTAAAGGTATCACCAAACCATCATTATGCAGCACATTCAGAGCAACCCAATAATCGTGCATGAGTATATAATTATTAAGCTTAAACGACACATCTTTTGCGTATCGATTAAAGAGCATTGTGCATCCTGTCAAATAATTTGTCACAATATAATTGTATGAATTGAGCGGATACGGATTAATTTTAGCATACCTCCAAAACGAAGGATTAATATTTCTTAATTCAGAATCAACCACAACAAGATCTGTGTTCACTACAATTGGAATGCAAGGAGTTTGCTTTTCCTGAGTAATCATTGCCTTATACGAAATCTCAATTTTATTGTCAATCCATACATCATCCTGATCACAAAACATATAATAGTCTGAATCAACTTCATTTAGCATCCAGAGAAAGCTATAACAGGCATCCCGATGTACAACGTCATCCATAATATAAATATTATCATACTCAGACGCATACTGTTTCAGAATAGCTAATGTTCTGTCTGTTGATCCATCATCACGAACGTACAACGCCCAATCAGTATGAGTCTGATCAAGAATCGAATCAAGTTGTTCCTTCAAATAACCTTCCCCGTTATACGTTGATAAAAGTATAGCAATTTTACTTTCATTCATTTTTGTGAATCTATAAGTTTATACAAATCCAATTCTTATCTATTCCAGATACCTTTAGCTTTACCCTTAATAATTTTATAAAACTGTATCGGATTTAAAATCAATGCAGGAATATTTACAATGCACAAAGCTATAATAACTCCCGTAACTCCAAATTTTTCAGACATAAAGTATGCAAAAGGGATGAATATAAGTCCTGAAATTAAGGTGTTTAACAATTGCAGTCTCAACTTTCCAATCCCAAAAATAAAGGTAGAGAAACAGGTACTGAATATTAATATAATCATGTAGACTCCGCTAATAATACTAAGCGAAAAAGGAATACTAACTTTATCTCCTATCCAAATATTATAGACAAATCCGGAGAACAAAATCATTAGAACAATTATCCCTACCAACAAAGCAGCTATCTTCAACATTGTTTTAACACTAGAAATAATCCATTTCAAATCTCTTTTTATATACGCTTCTGTAGATGCTGACCACATCGGTGTTATGATAATTAAATATAAAAAAACAATCGTATAAAAATATTTATATACGATGTTATATGTTGTTACATCCGAAGGTCCTAACACATTAGAGATTATTAAATTCGAAGTTGTGAAAATCAACAATCCTCCAACCTGAATAAAAAAGAACTGTATTCCAACACCTAACAGATCTTTAAGATATTGAATTCTAATTAAAGTCGCTTTTGGCCTGATAGCTTTATATTTAACAAAAAACGTCAGTGGAAAAGCTATCAAAAGTACTATTGTCGGACTTATGATATAAATAATCGAAACATACCATAAATCGCCCTTATCAACTAAATACCCAGCTAAATAGATAAACACTAAAGTTAACAATTGTCCTGAAAAACTCAAAATACTGGTTAAAACGGGCATTTGAAATGCCAAATAAATATTATTAACTATCTTAAGAACAAAAGAAAATAAAACAAAAACAAAAACAAATAAAATGATATTTTTAAGATCGGGAATAATCGCCTGATCTACGTTTAAAATCTCATACCAGTTAATAATATAGTTGAAAGAAATGAATAATAGAAAGAAAATAAAAACTACAGCAATTAACAAATAAAATGTTGTGCTGACATATATCTGTGCTAATTTCATATCGTCTTTCGCTAAAGCTTCAGACAATTTATTTCGCAAACCATTACCCAATCCAATATCCAGAAAATCAATCCAGATTATTATGGAACTCAAAGTCAACCATATTCCATACTCATACGGATTTAAGAAATCTAGGGTCAAAGGAACTAGCAAAAAAGAAATTATTATTGAAAGAACTTTTATAATAAAAGAACCAAAAATATTCTTCTTAGCTTTTATTGTTCTAGTATCACCTTGTATAATAAGAACCTTTAATTTTTTATATATATCAACAATCATCGTAAAGCAAGTTTACTTTGCTTACTATCCATAATCTTTAAAACATCAAAACATATAAATGAAAAACATTATTTTACTGTTGTTTTCATATTCAAATTTAGATAAAACATTACCCCTAAGAGAAGTAAAATTGATATTCCACCCAGAAATCCCCCATAAACCACTCCCTTTATTTTCCCTAATTTTGTTTTCTTTAATGGATAAATGGGTGTATCAATTATCTGAATAATCGGGGTTTCTCTTGCCAAATCAAGTCGTAGAGTCTCGAGATTCTTCAACACCTCTGCATAAACAGTCCCATATAATTGGGCATTATATTCTTCCTGTAACCTTGGAACGACTGCCAATTGCAATGCACTGTTTATATTTACCTGTGATATACCTGCGCTATTATATAAGGCATTCTCATAAAGATTTTTAATTGAATCTGCTGCATGTTGCATCATATTAATATTTGATCTACTTTGCGCTGTACGGGTCACTTTGTAAAACTCATATGTTTGACTCATAAGATTTTCCACGAAAAGCTTGGAGAACACCTCATTTTTACTCGTTAAACTCACATTCACAATGTTAATTTTCTTATTTTTACGAATAACATTCAATCCTTCTTTATTGAAGATATTATCATAAACAACATAAAGAACACTATCTTGTGTCCTTGAAAATGTTTCCCTGTTTTGATGTACAGGATAACTAATTGTCCTTAATTCAATATTTTTTGATTTTTTCCATTGATTAGACATCTGCATAAATCTCAAATATGCATCAACCATAGTCATTTGCTCTCCTTCAAAATTAATTGATGTCAATAATGTTTTTTCGATGGCATACCTTGACTTTATAATTTCCAATAAATTATCTCCCGTAAAAGCATCTCCACCACCTCCTAATAATCCTCCAAATCCAAATGTAGATGCCAAACTTGCTAATCCGGAAGTTGTATTTCCTTTTTCAACCAGAGAAAATGATAAATTAGCCGTATATTTTGGCTTAATCATAAAAGATGCTACTAATCCTATCAATGCACCTCCAAAACCAAATGCAAGGATTACAACCCATTTGGATATCAGAAACTTCAAAAATCCTGTTATAGATTCTATAATCTCAGTCAGTGAAATATCGCCTCCTGAAAGTTTATTTGTTTCATCCATAATTTATTTTTCTTTAATGCTTTTTAAATAATGTGAAAAATAAAACTAATAATGCGCAAGCATATCACTTCACCATCGTATAAATCAACACCATCATTGAAGCCAACGAAGTACTCACTGATACAACCTCTGCAACATTCATTTTATTCGTTAACTCAACAGGTTTTTTGGGTACAATTACGATAGAACCCGGCACAACCCTCGGATAAAATTTAAACCAAAGGAATGTTTCTGTACCAATTACTTTCCCGTTCGGATGTAATACAAAACAGTTTTTCTTGAGAGCTTGATTGGAGAAACCACCCGAAGACTGAATATAGTCACGGAAATTGTTTGAATTGGTGTGTACTACATAAGAAGGATACATCACCTCGCCAATTACTTTTACTGTCTGTGATTTTTTCGGCACAAAAAGAATATCACCATCTTCAACAAATATATCTCTTGCATTTCCGGGATTTCTCATAATTTCATTCAAATTCAAAGACACAACGCCTTCAGCATACAATAAATCATGAATTTCTTGAAATTGCGCAAAATTTGAAATTGTGTCCAATGCCGACAATTCCTCCAGACTGTTCACCCTCATCTTGTTTAACATGGCAACATCGATGTTGTTATCTGTAGAACTTTGTAAAATTTTTCTCAGGTTTCGGCTTAATATATTACTCATTGGATTATCTTCAGCACTCATTCTATCGTTTCTAATCAAATAAGCACCTCCAACAAAGGCAAATTTCGTAAATCCTCCGGACATCTTCACCAAATCAGAGACCTTGATGCTTTTATTTTCAATATTATAAAAACCCGGACTCTTTACTTCACCCTCAATAGAAGCAATACGAATTGGCTCTATTCCTTCAATCGGTCGCACAATGACCATGTCGCCATTTTCAAGGATCATATCTCCGGTACCTTCTTCAATGTTCAAATCTTTGTCCAATTTAAAGCCAATATTGAAAGATTTCCGATTGCCACCTTCCATCTCAGCAGGGTCCTTGATTATTCTGATTAATTGTATGTTTTCAGTTGATGCTTTTTCGGTAAATCCTTTAGCTAAATAAATTAAATCCTTTACAGTAATCATCTTGTTCAATGGATATTCTCTCGGCTCAACAACTTCACCCGCTATACTCACAAACTGCTCCTCCATAAAGTCTTTCACAAAATCTACTTTTACTGAATCGTTTCGTTGTAAAGCTATATCTTGTGCTTCACCACGCAGAATCTTTCCCAAATTAAAACTGATCATTTGCGGTATCTGGTTTTTTTGTTGACGAATAATCGTCGCCATATTGACAAATGCATCGTCAAGCACACCACCAGCTCGTTCAATTAATTTCTTAACCGTTAATTCAGAATCAACTGCATAACCGCCCGGACGATAAACTGCACCTGATAGCTCAACACGATTGGCATATAGATTTTCAATTTTTGCAATGAATATTGAATCTCCTGACTTAATTAAACTGGTTTCAACATACTTTTCAGGAATATCTATCACAGTTCTTTCGGTTTCGGAATACCTGAAAACAGAGACAACAGTCCGATTGGCATCCTCACGATATCCTCCAGCGTAATTTAATAATTCTTTCAATGATTCTCCGGGTAAAACCTCGTAAATTCCTCTGCGATTAATCGCACCATCTACAATAACCCTCGACTTATTGGACTCTATGATAATCACATCGTTATCCTGAAGACCAATATTGTTTTTCAAGTTGCCTGTCATCAAGAACTGGTAGAAATCAACATTTGCAATTATTTTTCCATCTCTCACAACTTTGATATCACGCATGGAACCAATTTTACCGGGTCCCCCACATGCATATACTGCATTAAAAACTGTTGCAAGCGATGGGAGTGTATAGGTGCCCGGAACAGCAGCCTCTCCAAGAATCGATACACGAATACTGCGGATATTCCCAAGACTCACACTCACTTTTGTTTCTCCTGATGAGGTTCCTGTATAGTATTTTGAAAGTACTGATCTGATTTCATTTGTTGCTCTCTCAATGGTCATGCCACCTACTTTGATTAAACCTGCGTTTGGAATGCGAATTTTTCCTTCGGGTGAGACTTTCAACTTATAGCTTACGTCATATAATCCTGAAACATCTATCAGTAATTCGTCGTTTGTACCTAAGATATAATTAGCTGGAGTTGGTAAATATAAATTAGGCTCAAAAGTAATTTTTGTTCTGTTGAAAATATTGGCACCAAAGACCTTTAATTTCCTTTCGTCTTCCTCCTTTTTTTGGAACTCTATAAATAATGAATCTTGTACAAACACCCTTTCGTCAATCAAATTCTGTTCTTGTTCTCGTGATAGATTTAAATTCAACGAATTGAGATATTTTTTGTAATCGGAGATTTGCTGAGTGTTCATCTGTTGTTGTTCTGATGACATTTGCTGCGACTCCATTTTTTTTTGTAAAAGCAATCTTTGTTGTGGTGTCATTCTATTCATATCCTGAGCAGATAATCCGAATAATGACACAACAAAAAGTATAAATAATACATATTTTTTCATAAGTCTAATATTTTAAAAAAATTTAGAGTCTGCCATCTACCCATCTGCGGTCTACGACTGATTTGATATCATAAATGACAGCACCCGCTTTATAGTATTTTTCAAAAGATATATTTTTAAATTCGTCGTGTGCCACAGCCAACAAAATTGCTTGATAGGGCTTTTGATCATCCAAGTCTTTAATCATTTCAACTCCATATTCATCCTTGACCTCTTGAAAATTTGCCCATGGGTCATATAAATCAACTTCACAACCAAATTCGATTAATTCCTTGTAAATATCGATCACTTTTGTATTACGAATATCGGGACAATTTTCTTTAAAAGTAACACCTAACAACAGCACTTTAGCTCCTTTAATTTTTTGCTCTTTCTGAATCATCAACTTTAACAACTTGTTTGCAATGAATGGTGCAATGCTATTATTCACATGTCGACCGGAAAGTATGACCTGCGGAATATAGCCCAATGACTCTGCTTTATTTGCCAAATAATAGGGATCGACACTGATACAATGACCTCCTACCAATCCAGGTGTGTATTTTAAAAAATTCCATTTTGTCCCAGCCGCTTCAAGCACATCATTGGTGTCAATGCCGACTTTGTCGAAAATCAAAGCCAGTTCGTTGACAAAAGAAATATTCACATCGCGTTGTGCATTTTCAATTATTTTTGAAGCTTCTGCAACTTTGATACTTGGGGCTTTGTGGGTACCAGCAGTGATAATGGAGCCATACAACTGATCAACTAATTCTGCTATTTCGGGCGTTGAACCGGAGGTTACTTTTTTAATTTTGGTGAGTGTGTTTACCTTGTCTCCCGGGTTAATTCTCTCCGGACTATAACCCGCAAAAAAATCCTGATTGAATTTTAATCCCGATACTTTTTCTATTTCCGGCACACAATCCTCTTCAGTACAACCGGGATAAGTTGTTGATTCGTAAATAACAATATCACCTTTTGAAACTACCCTACCCAACATCCGTGACGCTTGAATCAATGGTTTCAAAAACGGTTTATTGAATCCATCGATGGGTGTGGGGACTGTAACAATATAAATATTAAAAGATTTCAAATCTTCTTCACATGATGAAAAAGTTAGGCCTGCTTGCTGACTTATTTTTGATAAATCTACAGCTTCCTGCATAGCTTCTAAATCTGCTTCCTTAGTATAATCTATACCTGTCTGCAATTGTTCTACTCTGCTTTTGTTGATATCATACCCCAAAACTTTGAATTTCTTCCCGAATTCGATGGCAAGTGGTAAGCCAACATAACCCAAACCGATAATTGCAATTTTATAATTTTTCATGATGAATTTTAATAACTATAAGAAAACCGAAGAAATATTTTTTTTGATTTACATTTTATCTGTATAGTTGGCAAAAGTACAAAAAAAAGCATAAATATATAACGGATAAAAGTGACTGATAGTATGCAAACCCATTATAACCCAATAATAAAAATAATATTCATAAATTTGCAGTAAAAAATGAGAGCAGAATTATTTCCAATTGTTGATGCTGAAGGCCATGTAACAGGCCATGCTACCCGACAAGAATGTCATGCAGGAAGTTTCTTATTACATCCTGTTGTTCACCTACATGTATTCAATTCAGCAGACCAACTTTTTTTACAAAAAAGAGCTGAAAACAAAGATATTCAACCTGGCAAATGGGACACATCAGTGGGCGGACATGTAGATTTCGGTGAAACAACGGAAGAAGCACTGGTGAGAGAGGTCTTTGAGGAACTTGGTATTAACTCATTTAATCCGGTATTTATTCATCGATATAAATTTGTTTCTGATGTTGAAGCTGAACTGGTTCACAGCTATTACACCTTATACGATGGAGCAATTATACCAAATCCTGCTGAAATTTCTGAAGGAAAGTTTTGGACAATTAGAGATATTGAAAAGAATCTGGGAAAAGCACTTTTTACACCCAACTTTGAATATGAATTCAGCTTACTAACAATAAACAAATTGCTACCTGTCACCTAACGCTCCAACTTTGACTATATCTGATAACTACTCAGAAATTACTGATAAAATTCTTAAGCACATCAGATTTCCTTTTCATCATCCTGATAGTATTGGAAATATGAATCGTGATCCTTATTTTTCTTTTTGTTAGCTGAAGACGTGTAACCATAACCATACCCGTAGCCGTAGCTGTAACTTCCTAAGCCATAGCTTTTACTTTTGCCATAAGCATTCTTCTTCGCATAATACTGGGAGTAACTGGAGGATTCAATTTCTACATCATTTAATATTGAATAAAAATCTGAAACATTATCTGCTTTCAGTTGACTGGAGAGGTTACGAACAAAAGTTTTGTTAGTTTTGTTGCTTCTGATCACAAACAAATTGATATCAGAAAGCGAAGCAAATGAGTATGCGTCAGCTACAACACCAATCGGACTGGTATCGACAACAATAAATTCATACCTTTTGCGCAGTTCTTTAAACATTTCCGCTAGATTATCTGAGCGAATCAGTTCTCCTGCATTCGGCGGAACTGTGCCCGCTGTAATAAAATCAAATTCAGCATTTTCGGGCCTTACAATAATTTCATCGAGTGTACATTGATTGGCCAGGTAATTAGAAACACCCATGTTGTTTTCACAACCCAGACGTGCGTAAACACTTGGCTTGCGAATATCCATATCAACCAGCAAAGTCCTCTGACTAGCCATGGCATAGATGCATGCCATGTTGATGCAAAAGTAGGTTTTACCATCACCTGATTCCGAAGAAGTTACCATGATGGTTATATCTGTTTTTCTTTTGGCTAAAAACTCAATCCTGGTCCGAATAATTCGAAACATCTCTGTAAATGAAGATCTTGGATTGTTTGCAACAACATAAGGACTTTCCGAATTCGTATGTCGAACCATGCCGATCAAAGGAAAAACACAATACTTTTCTACATCTTTGCTAAAACGTATTGTATTATTTAAAAGTTCCTTGATTACCACGAACGCTGCCGGAAGCAATAATCCCAACACCAGGAACATCATGGATGTTTTGGACTTTTCGCCTTCATTGGTCACAGCAACTGTTCTGGCACGATCAAGTATGTTGTTATCAGGGGTATTCGAAGCTTTCAATATTTGTGCTTCAGCGCGCTTTTGAAGAAACATGGTATAATAGCTGTCATTCATGCGATAACTTCTTTCGATACCAATCATTTCCAATTCTTTTTCCGGTAGATTTTGTATTTGATTCTGAACAACGGCAAACCTTCGATTCAAATCCTGCTTTTGAATATTATTTGTTGTTATCATGTTACTTACTACCTCGTTAATTGCAACCTTAACATTGGCAATATCGCGGGTGTATTTTTCAAAAAACATGTTCTTTTCACTTAATTCGCTGCGTTTCAGGATTAATTCATTGATTTGCTGTATCAATACCATCAACATCGGTTCATTTATCCCTAAATTTGTAGGTGCTACAATGGAGCCGTCGGCTAAGTTTGTTCTCAAGTATTTAGCAAGATAATTCAGGTAAGTTTCTTTTAGTTTGATTTGATTTAATTCATTATCGTATGCGGCAGCTTTACCCATTAATTCACCTGATAAAGTTCCAACATCAATTAATTGATGTTTTTTTCTGAATTCGGTCAAATCATCTTCGGATGTAGACAAAGATTGTGAAACGTGCACCAATTGCTCATCAATAAAATCAATTGTTTTGGTTGCAGCATCATTCTTTCTTTCTAAATTGGAAGCGAGGTATATTTCACAAAGTTTATCGATAAAATCCACATCTCTTTTTGGAGTCTCACTGGTCAACGAAAGTTCCAATACGGAAGATCCTTCCATCACATAATTTAATCTCAACTTGGATGAAAACTCCCCTATCAAAGATTCTTTAGTTCGAAATCTGAAATATAATTCTTTTTCAACACCATTATTGTTCACATCATAAATAGTTATAAAAAACAACTGGTGCTGAATAGGTACTCCAATCTTTCCTGATAGTTTAAAGCTTTTAGAAAGTGCATCATCTTCCTCTGTTATTGTAACTGTCCCATCACCTTGAATATTTATCTTAAACAAAATACCGTATGCATCCGGAGATAAATACTCCTTTTCAATTACGATGGGCGACCAATCGTATAAGTTTCTGGTTTTGAATTTTCCTTTCGAAATATATTCAATTTCCATGTGAGAAAGACTGTCAACAACCCTACTCATCAAGTCATAAGATCCAATCATAATGACCTGATTATTTACATTGCGGTAACTTTCCTGAATACCAAACCCCTGCATCAAGACCTGTGCACTGTTCATCATCGATCTGCTTTCATCAATGATAACAGAACCTGTTGTTTTAAATTCAGCTTTCCATTTTCTGTTTTGAAGGTACGACATAGTCAGTGCAATCATCAATGCAATGACGAAAAGATACCAATGACCTAAAAAAAGTGTAACCCACTCCATGATGTCAAAAGTTGATTCCTCTTCCTGAAAGCCTGGTTTCTCTATATTTTTCTTTACCTCTTCCATAGTTCTATCTCTAAATATAGTGTAAATGAAATTTAATGTTGTTTCGTTCCATCATTTACTTAAAATAATAAAAAACCATGAACAACAAGCTCAATGATGAAGTGATCAATGAAATAAATGAACTATAATTATCTACTTTATAAAAACTTGATGGATTTTTTTGTACATAAATAATATCATTCGGATAAATATAATAATATTTTGAATTGATGATGCTGATAGGACGTATATCAAAATGCATCACCTCTATTCCTTGACTTGTTTCTCTTATAATACGAACCTGCTTGTAATCACCTGTATAACTTATTTCGCCAGACATGGAAAGTGCCTGGAATAAGGTCAATTTCTCTTTGAATATCGGATATACACCTGTTCCTGCTTCCCCGATAACCGTATAAGTCTTATTTGCTAGTGTTAATTTAATTTCAGCATCAGGGATTAGTTCTTTGAATCGGTTTTCAATCACACGCGAAGCCTCGTTCATTGATAAACCTGCAACCTGAATCTTTTTCACAAAAGGGAAATCAACTGTTCCGTCCAAAAACACCCGATAAGATACGTTGCTTTGGGCACTTGACATTGCTTGATTACTGGTAATGAGTCTCGAGATGGTTTCATCTGAAGTAATCAGTCTGAAAAGCAATTCGTCGTTGACTTTGATTTTATACTCTTCATAATCTGTTTGTTCATATTCGGGGAGACGTTTATTGTCCTCCTGCAGCAGCCCGGTATAGCGATAACTATAGCAAGAACTAAGCAATAGAATTATTACCGGAAAGAGTATTATATGTTTAACATGTATCATACGCTGATTTCTTTGGTATAATTCGGTTTAGTTTGAACTTGCAGGAACAAATAATATATTGTACACAAAAAGCCCTAAAGAAAATGTTGAAATTGTTGTTGCAATCAATGTTGGCAAATTTAAAATGCTAAAAAATTGTTCGTCTAATTTTTGAATATAAATAACATCATTGGGTTCAATGTAATAAAATTCCGAGTGTAATAAATCTTTACTTCTCAAATCAAACTGTTTAACCACAGTACCATTTTTTGTTTCTCTGATAATCCTGACTTTGCTTCGATCGGCAAAGGTTCCAACATCACCTGCCATTGCAAGGGCCTGGAAAATATTTATTTTTTCACGAATAATCGGATAATGGCCAGTCCGACCTGAACCGATTACACTAAAATGCCTGCTGATCAACCTCACTTCAACTGTACTGAAATCGTATAAAGGTTCAATGGCAAGTTCCAGAGTTCTTGTTGCCTCCCTGATCGTTTTGCCTTCGAACTGCACCTCTCCAATCATCGGAAATAGAATGGTACCATTTGGCTGCACTGTATAAGCATATAAATCGGCATGAGGATTTCCATCCAGATTTGAGACCATTAACTGATTGCCAGGCCCATTGAATAAAGCATTGGTCTCTTCATGTGTAGAATATACTTTCACAAACACCTTGTCCCCGGTTCTCAAATAATAATCTACATACCCTTTACTGTCTTTATAAGTAGGAATAATGTTGTTTGGCTCCTGCATATAATTTACCTTTCTAGCAGTAATACAAGAACTTAACTGCATGACTAAAAAGATAAAAAATATTAAACGAAGATAGATTGTATGCATCAATTCAGGAAATAGTATTTGGATTTGGCAAAGATAAAGAAAAATACTTTACTTTTGCAAAAACAACACATTGAATCTTATGCGTAATTACATTTTATTTTTATTATTGATTTTGATTGTTTCCCTTGTTGTTGGTCAAAACAACAACACGAATGATTTTGCAGCTTCAACAAATGGGCAAAACAATCGGGTAGAGAGGATTAAATCCAACAATTTTTCTTTGGGACTGAACCTGTGTCCGGCCATCTCTTGGCTCGATGTTAACCACGATGATTTACAGACCGATGGTGCGACAATCACAGGTGGCATAGGTTTTATTGCAGAGTACAATGGGGACAAGTTTTTCTCTCTCGTTTCCGGTCTTAATTTTTACATGCCGGGAGGTTATGTGTTTGATGGAGCATCTATGCAAAACACATCCACCGTCAATAATTTTTTGATGAATTACTATGCCATTGAGGCACCACTTTTATTAAGAATCAACTCTTCTCTGATCAATCAAACTATTTATTACATGCAAGGTGGAGTTTCAGCCGGCTATCGCATAGCAGCTAACGAATTTCACAGGGCCAGTTCACTTCAATTTGAAAACGTAACTACCTCAATTACTAATCTTTCAAATCCTTTTTTACTGAATTACATTGTAGGTTTTGGGGCAAAATTCAACACGCACAGAAAATACCAACTTTTTGCAGAAGTAAATTATAAAAGTTCGTTGATGAATATGGCTTCAGAAACAGGTTATACTGATTCTGGCAGATATAATTCGACTCCGGTACCGATTATACTCGCCGGAAATATGGTGTTTGCTGTAGGGGTATTATTTTAATTCTGATAATCAACATGTTGCATTATTTAAAGTTGGTGAGAGTTCAAAATTTAATCATAATCATATTCATGCAATATGTGATTAGACAATTTGTGATTGCACCTCTTCTACAAACTTACGGATTTAATGTTTTCAGTGAAACCCTTGCTCTTTATTTATTGATTGCAGCTTCTGTCCTTATTGTAGCAGGAGGTTATGTGTTGAACGACTATTTCGACATGAAGATTGATGCCATTAACAAACCGGATAAGCAGTTAGTTGGCAAAGTCATTTCAAAACAAACCGCCATGTTAACCCATCAAATTCTGACTTTTCTCGGAGTAATATCGGGTTTATTGCTTGCGTGGTATGTTAGAAGTTTCACCTTGGGATTTCTCTTTATTGTCGGTCCGGGCTTACTTTGGTTCTATTCTGCCAGTTACAAACGTCAATTAATTATTGGAAATCTGGTGGTGGCAGTTATTGCGGGTATGTCATTTTTGATTATTGGAATAACCGAAATGGCTTTCCTACAAAAGAAATTTGGCAATTTGATTTTTGAGACACCAATACCTGCTCAAATATATGCATGGACGGGAGGGTTTGCAATTTTTTCCTTATTGCTTACCTGGATACGAGAAATCATCAAAGATCTGGAAGATGAATATGGCGACCGGGAATTAGAATGCAGAACTATGCCTATCGTATGGGGAACCCGCAAAACAAAAATTGTTCTCTGGGCAATGATTCTACTGACTATCACCTTGCTTTTTATGACAAATCATTTCTTCATTCCATTTGAGGGCACTTTCACTTTGAGGTATATTATTTTTGGACTTACATTGCCACTTGTTGCATTGTCGTATCTCATTTTACGGGCAAAAAACAGAAATGATTACCACCAGGCATCAGGATTGACAAAATTCATCATGCTTATTGGAATCTTGTATGCACCAGTCATTTATTTATTATTAGCCAAAGAATTTGGATTGAGTTTATTCAATATCTTCATCATACAGTAAATCAGTATTTCATGTTAGAAAATCTAAATAAATACAGAATCATACTCGGTTCTGCATCTCCAAGAAGACAAGAACTGCTACGGGGAATCAATATTCCTTTTGAGGTCATGGCTTTGGATGTTGACGAAAGCTATCCTTACTCCATGACAGGTGTAGGGATTCCCATGTTTTTAGCTGAAAAGAAATCAAATGCATTCAAAGAAATTATGACTGAGGATATGATGGTCATAACCGCAGATACCATCGTTTTACTTGAAGGTAAAGTCCTTGGAAAACCAAAAGATAAAGGAGAAGCAATGAAAATGCTGCAAACCCTATCCGGAAAAACACATCAGGTTATTACAGGGGTGTGCATCACCACGCAAATCAGGCGCAGAACATTCCATACAACTTCCGAAGTTCGTTTTGCTCACCTAAACGAGGCTGAAATTGCGTATTATCTTGACAATTACGCTCCTTATGATAAAGCCGGCTCGTATGGTGTTCAGGAATGGATCGGGTTTATTGCGGTTGAACAAATTTCCGGTTCGTATTTCAATGTGATGGGATTGCCTATACAACGCTTGTATAACGAATTGAAACGCTGGATTTAAATATTAACCTGAGGCGTATCTTCAACCATTTTCTTTTGAACAACTGCTTTTACACCATCTTTCAATTCATTCATTTCCATCAAAATGGTATCGCCTTCCTGCACTTCTCCGGCTAATACAACATCAGCTAATTCATCTTCCAGATAGCGTTGTATAGCTCTTTTCAAAGGACGGGCACCAAATTGCACATCGTAACCACGTTCGGCTATAAATTCTTTTGCTTCAGCGGTTAACTCAATAATATAACCCATGCTGGTAACGCGACTGAACAAGCCCTTTAATTCCAAATCGATAATTAACTTGATGGTGTCTTTATTCAATTGGTCAAACATCACAATTTCATCTACTCTGTTTAAAAATTCAGGTGAAAAAGTTCTGTT
This sequence comes from Paludibacter sp., assembly GCA_030655595.1. The sequence continues at coordinate 35,669 of JAUSNQ010000034.1, read as the reverse complement.
CAAAGCTTTTTGAATCACTCCTCTTGAAAATTCCGAATCCATCTCATTATCAGACGATGTGTTAAAACCCACGCCTTTTCCGAAATCTTTCAACTGCCTGGTTCCAACATTGGAAGTCATGATGATGATGGTATTCTTGAAGTCAATTCTCCTGCCAAGGCTATCGGTCAAACGACCTTCATCCATGATTTGGAGCAAGATATTAAACACGTCCGGATGCGCTTTTTCAATTTCATCCAACAAAACAATTGAGTATGGTTTCCGGCGAACTCTTTCGGTGAGCTGACCGCCTTCTTCATAACCCACATATCCCGGAGGAGCACCAATCAATCTTGATACAGAGAATTTCTCCATGTACTCACTCATATCCATGCGAATCAGAGCATCCTGACTGTCGAACATGAATTCAGAAAGAATTTTGGCCAAATGAGTTTTGCCGACACCGGTAGGCCCCAAGAAAATAAACGAACCGATGGGCTTGCTTGGATCTTTCAATCCGATCCTATTTCGCTGGATGGCTTTAACAATCTTATTCACGGCCTCATCTTGTCCAATTATCTTGCGCATCAAATCTTCTTTCATCTGACGAAGTTTCAAGCCTTCAGCTTGCGCAATTCTTTGTACAGGAATCCCCGACATCATGGCAACAACTTCTGCAACCTGCTCTTCATCAACTGTTTCGGGATTCAACTGCGACTCTTTCTCCCACCTTCTGATGGCATCTTCGAGTTGATATTGACATTGCTTTTCCCGATCACGAATCGGACCGGCGAGTTCATATTTCTGTTCGCCGAGCACCTTCATCTTTTCCTTTTTCAGTTCTTCTATTTTCTTTTCCAGCTCTTCAATCTCAACCGGAACCGAAACAGAACCAATGTGAACACGAGATCCGGATTCATCCAATGCATCAATGGCTTTATCAGGAAAACACCTGTCTGTAATATAACGCTCGGTTAGTCTGACACAGGCTTTTATAGCATCCGGCGTGTACCTCACATTGTGGTGATATTCATAACGATCTTTAATATTTTCAAGGATTTGCAAAGTTTCATCCGGCGTAGTCGGATCAACCATTACTTTCTGAAATCTGCGTTCCAAAGCACCATCTTTTTCAATACTCTGGCGGTACTCATCTAAAGTCGTGGCACCGACGCATTGTATTTCGCCTCTTGCCAAAGCAGGTTTCAACATATTCGCTGCATCTAAGGAACCCGGCGCACCTCCAGCTCCAACAATCGTGTGAATTTCATCAATAAATAAAATGATATTCGTATTTTTCTGCAATTCATTCAAGATTGCTTTGATGCGTTCCTCAAACTGTCCGCGGTATTTTGTTCCTGCAACAATAGATGCCATATCCAAGGAAATCACCCTTTTATCGAATAACACCCTCGAAACCCGTCTTTGAATTATTCGGAGGGCCAAGCCCTCGACAATGGCAGATTTTCCGACACCCGGATCACCAATTAGGACAGGATTATTTTTCTTCCTACGACTTAAAATCTGTGCCAATCTTTCAATTTCACGTTCCCTGCCGACAATCGGGTCTAGACGGTCTTCCAACGCTGCTTTAGTAATATCAGATCCAAAGGTATCCAAAGCCGGTGTATCTGAATGTTTTGAACCACCTGCTGCAGTCGGAGCTTTCTGTTGAGAGCGAGGATCATCATCCTCATCCTCATCGTGAAAACCAGCACCCATCTCCGGACCTTCTACTTTAGGAGCTTCCAGATATGATTTGACCTGATCGTAAGTGAGGCGTTCGTCATTTAAAACTTCAACAGCAAGGTTGTTTTTTTCTTTTAAAATGGCTAACAACAAATGTTCAGTATCTGCCATAACCGTATCAAACAACCTGCTTTCTAATTCCATGAGTTTTTTGATGCGTTCTGTACTTTTGAGTACCGGGATATCATCACCAAGCGGTTCTTTGTCAGTACGAATCTGACTTTCAATCGTTTGCTTAATTTTCAATAAATTCACGTGTAGGTTATTGAGTATTTCAATTGCTTTGCCTTTTCCATTGCGAAGAAGTCCGAGCAACAAGTGCTCGGGACCTATATAGTTATTCCCCAATCTTTCGGCTTCTTGCTTGCTGTATTGCAAAACATGGTGTAGCTGTTCTGAGTAATTGACTGTCATATATTTTTTGAGTTGTATTTTTCCAAACAAAAGTAAAGAAAAAATGTTGTAAAGTTTAATAATTCATTCGCAAGTATAACAAAATTAATACCCATAAGTTTTTTTTAATCTTTTCTGCTATTTTGTCAGGAATAAAACCCATATTTTTTGTACTTTTGTGTCTCAATGTAATTAATCGAAAACTTACAAGCTATTTTCACCTCATACAAATATTTACATATTCTGATTTTTTATGGAAAATAATGCATTATTAAATGAAGTGTTGGCCAAAGCCCAAACATGGATTGATGGCGACTATAATGACGAAACGAAGGAAGCTGTTCGTCGCATGATAGATTCATCAGACAAAACGGAATTGATAGACTCATTTTATCGCACCTTAGAATTTGGAACCGGTGGTTTACGTGGCATCATGGGAGCAGGGACTAATCGGGTTAATATTTATACAGTAGGTGCAGCAACACAGGGTTTAAGTAATTACTTGAAATCACAGTTTGCCAATATCCCTCAGATTGCTGTGGTTATCGGACACGACTGCCGCAATAACAGCCGGTTGTATGCCGAAGTGTCGGCTGACATCTTCTCGGCTAATGGCATCAAAGTTTATCTCTTTGAGGATTTGCGACCGACGCCTGAAATTTCCTTTGCCATTCGGCATTTTGGATGTCAGAGTGGCATTATCCTGACTGCATCGCATAATCCAAAAGAATATAATGGGTACAAAGCTTATTGGGACGATGGAGCACAAATGATTGCTCCTCATGATGAGCAAGTAATCAACGAGGTGATGAAAATTTCGGATGTCAGCGAAATAAAATTCAAAGGCAATCCTGATTTAATCGAAAGCATCGGGGAAGAAATTGATCAACTCTTTATTGATGCAATCAAAACCATATCACTTTCTCCGGAATCAATCAAAAGAAACAAAGACATGAAAATTGTCTTTACACCTATACACGGAACCGCAGTAAAATTAGTTCCCCGGGCATTAAAAGCTTATGGTTTTACCAACATCATCAATGTTCCCGAACAAGATGTTGTGAGTGGTGACTTTCCTACCGTTTATTCTCCAAATCCTGAAGAACCGGCGGCATTGGATATGGCAATCAAAAAAGCCATCGAAACTGATGCAGATCTGGTTATGGCTACCGACCCCGACGGTGATCGCATGGGAATGGCTATCAAGGATGATCAAAATGAGTGGATTTTGGTGAATGGCAATCAGACAGCATTAATTTTCATCTATTACCTGATTCGTCGGTGGAAAGAACTGGGCAAATTGAAAGGCAAAGAGTATGTGGTAAAAACAATTGTAACCACTGAAATCATCAAACAAATTGCCGATCACAACCAAGTGGAATGTTTCGATTGTTTCACCGGCTTCAAATGGATCGCTGCAGTAATCCGAGAAAACGAAGGCATCAAAGAATATATCGGCGGAGGTGAAGAAAGCTACGGCTTCCTGCCTGAAACTTTTGTCCGCGATAAAGATGCCGTTTCATCCTGTGCATTGATGGCCGAAATTGCAGCCTGGGCTAAAGATAATGGCAAAACACTTTTTGAGTTGTTATTGGATATTTACTTAGAATATGGTTTTGGAAAGGAAAAGGGCATTTCGGTAGTCAGAAAAGGGAAGACAGGAGCGGAAGAAATCTTAAAAATTATGGGTGATTTCCGAACTAATCCACCTAAAGAACTGGCAGGGTCTGAAATTCTGATCATCAAAGATTATAAAACACTCAAACAAACCAACACCCAAACCGGTGAAGTTATTGATCTGGATATGCCTGCAACATCGAATGTGCTTCAGTACTTTACGAAAGATGGAACAAAGATATCCGTTCGTCCTTCCGGTACAGAGCCGAAAATTAAATTTTATATTGAAGTTCGTGGTGTAATGAAAACGCGTGCTGATTATAAAACGGCAGATGCTGCTGCAAATGTAAAAATTGAAGCCGCAAGGGCATCATTGGGGGTTTGATCATCAATCACACAAGACATACAAATCACCACGCGGATTGATTAGCATAAGGGGAACGGTTGTTTTCTTAATCAAATGCAATTCTTTTGGACCGAAAATGACATCATCTAGTCCGTATTCGCGGGACGAACTGATGATAATCAATCCGCAATGTTGGTGCTCTGCATATTGAAGCGCCTCATACTCAATTTTAAAACTGTCTTTTTGACCTTTTAAGATTGAGTATTTAAACCCGAATTTTTCAAAAACTGATGTGATTTTAGCTGCGTTTGTTGCTGCTTTCGATCCATAATCATTGGCTTGCAGCAAATTGATGTGCGCATTGCAAAACCGCCCGAACGCTGCGGCAAACTGCGCTTTCTCAATTTCTTCAATCAAAAAATTCACAGGAACCAGCACGTTTTCCAGCTGCAAAGCAGAAAAAGCATCTTTAAAGAACAAATAGGGAATGCGTAAATCCCGACAAGCATGCAAATACTTTTTAATGTCTCGGCTTCGGTTACTTGTCAACTGGATAAACAGGAAAGATATTTCCTTTGATTCGCAAGTTTGAGAGAGTGTTGCCAAATCTGCGGTTTCTCCCAAAACCAAGACATCAAATTCCTTATCCAACTTATCTGCCAATCTACGTGCACTGTCGATGATAACAGATGCTGTAGCATTATTATGAATCAGGGCGGTTATCATTTCTTTCTAACAATAGCAAATATTCGATTTTATTCTTGAAAGTAAAGTCTTTTTACCCTGCGGGAGATTCCAGTTAATATCTCGTAAGGAATCGTATTTAATTTTAAAGCCAGTTCGGAGATGGTTATCGTGTCTCCAAAAACTTCTACCACATCACCTTCCTGCACCTGCATTCCGGTAACGTCCACAGCAATCAGATCCATCGAAACATTCCCGAAGACTGGAGCACGTTTACCATGAATCACAACCTCTCCCACTCCATTGCCGAGTTTACGGCTGAAGCCATCAGCATACCCAACTGGCAAAACAGCAATATGCTTATCCGTATCAACAATTCCATTTCTGTTGTATCCTACCGTTTCACCTGCTTTCACATTTTTGATTTGCAACACAATTGTTTTCAGTACACAAACCTGTTTAAGGTGTACGTTTGGCAGTGCAGATACGCCATAATGTCCGATTCCGAGTCTGACCATATCAAATTGATATTCAGGAAAACGCTCAGTTCCAGCAGAGTTCAGGATATGTTTCAGAATTTTATGTTCAAATACTCGCGAGAATTTATCAGCACAGGCACTATAAATCGCCACCTGTTGATTGGTAAAATCATCCAAATTTGTTGCGTCGGCTGCAGCCAGATGCGAAAAAACCGAACGGACTTTGAGCTGATTCTGATTCTTCAAAATATCAATCAACTTATCAATTTCATCTGGCTCAAAACCTAATCGGTGCATCCCTGAATCAATCTTGATATGAATCGGGTATTCGGTAATTGCAAGTCTGCCGGCAGCCTCAATAAAATCAGCTAACAATTTAAAACTGTATATTTCCGGCTCCAGATTATATTCAAAAAGCAAAGAAAAAGCACTTTTTTCGGGATTCATCACAGCAATCGGAATTCTGATGCCTGATTGTCTCAACTCCACACCCTCATCGGCAACTGCAACCGCCAGATAATCGGCACGATGATGCTGCAAAGTCTTGGCAATCTCCATAGAACCGCTTCCATAAGCAAAAGCCTTGACCATGCACATGACTTTTGTTTCCGGTCGGAGTTTCGATCTGAAATAATTCAAATTCTCTATCAAATTATTTAAGTTTACCTCCAGGATGGTTTCGTGTGCTATCAGCTCCAGTTTCTGAGAAATCAACTCAAATTCAAATTTTCTGGATCCTTTCAATAAAATAGCTTCCTGATGTAAACCAGCCAATTGCTGAGATTTTAAAAAATCTGCTGTTGAATTAAAAAAATGATGTTCAATATCAGTATAAAACTGTTGATACTTGGCAATATCTTCTCCTATACCGATTATTTTATTGATTTTCTTAGCATAAACGAGTTGTGCCACCTTTTGATAAAGCACTTGTGGCTGAAAACCACTCTGTAAGATATCAGAAAGGATGATGGTTTTTGAAAGATTCTTTGATGCAGCTTGTTGGATCAGAAAATCAAGTGCAATACCTAAAGAATTCAAATCGGAGTTGTAGCTGTCGTTGATAATTAAACAATCATGCAAACCCTGCTTGACCTCCAATCGCATCGCAACACTTTCTAACCGGGCTACACGAAGTTTGATGTCATCCCACGAATAATTCCAATGATGCATGAGTGTAATGCAGTGCATAACATTTTCAATCGATGCATCATCTGTAAAAGGGATGCAAAAGGTATGATTTACGTTTTGCACACAGACAGTGATTTCTGTTTGATTTATTTTTTTGGATAGCCCTGTTAGTCGTATCCATGCGTGCTCTGATTTTCCCCAGTGTAACAACTTCGCTTTTAATCCTGCATTTCTAATTGCTTCATAAACCAGTGTTTGGTCTGAGCAGCAAATCACATATTCACATGCCTTAAACAATAAGAGTTTCTCCCGAATTTTTTGTTCCCTACTCCCGAAAAATTCCTGATGCGCATCACCGATATTGGTAAATATTCCAATAGTTGGATTAATAATCGTCGATAAATAAGCCATCTCATTGGGTTGAGAAATACCTGCCTCAAAAATGCCAACCTGAGTATCTGCTTTCAGCTGCCAAACCGACAGCGGCACACCGATTTGAGAATTGTAACTTCTTGGCGAACGAACAATTTTAAAATCATCGTGTAACAACTGAAACAACCACTCTTTCACAATGGTCTTGCCATTGCTGCCCGTGATACCAATGACTGGTATTTGGAATTGTTGGCGGTGGAATGCTGTAACCTGCTGCAAAGCTCGCAAAGAATCATCAACAAGCAAAAAAACAGCATCATGCATCACCTCATAAGCTGGTCTTATTTCGCTGACAACAAAACACTGAACACCTTGATTGTACAGTTCTTCAATATATTGATGTCCATTGTTACGTGAACTTACCAAAGCAAAAAACAAACTTTCAGTGGGAAAAGACAATGACCTACTGTCAGTCAGTAACCAACCTATCTCTCTATCAGTTTTGATGACACCATCAAAACCAAGAACCTGTGCAATCTTTGAAAGTAACACTCCGACTATACTTTATTGTTTTCTGGACTTAAAAGCCAACGCATATAATTTAATTTGCTTGATCATCGCCAACAAACCATTTGATCTGGTCGGAGAAAGGTGTTCGCGCAAACCGATTTTTTCCACAAAATACAAATCTGCATTTAAAATTTCGTCGGGAGTACGATTAGAAAACACCTGCAACAACAAAGCAACTATGCCTTTCACGAGGATGGCATCACTTTCACCCTGAAATTTGATTACCCCATCCTCCATCTCAGCAGTCAGCCAAACGCGACTCTGACAACCTTCGATGATGTTTTGCTGAATTTTATACTTCTCATCAATAGGCTGCAAGGAGTTACCCAAATCAATGAGCAATGCATATTTGTCCATCCAGTCGTCGAATTGGGCAAAATCCTCAACGATATTATCTTGTATTTGATTGATATTCATTTTAATGATTCTTTAAATTATATCTGTTTATTACGAAAGCATCATGATGACCCTTTTCAGTGAAGCTACAAAAACATCCACTTCTTCTTTTGTATTATAAAATGAAAATGAAGCGCGTACTGTACCCGGTATGTTGAGTTCATCCATCAAAGGTTGGGCACAATGATGACCGGTGCGGACAGCAATTCCCAATTTATCGAGTAACATTCCGATATCATACGGGTGAATTTTGCCTACCAGAAAAGATATAACAGCACTTTTGTTTTTTGCCGTACCTATAAAACGAATACCTTCAATCGCTGACATGGCTTGAATTGCATAGTCGGTCAGCTCATGTTCGTACGCAGCAATATTCTCTATCCCCAAATCACTCACATAGCGGAGAGCCTCAGCCAAAGCCGTAGAGCCAATATAATCCGGTGTTCCGGCCTCAAATTTAAACGGCAGTACGTTGTAAGTGGTTTTCTCGAAAGTAACCTTATCGATCATCTCTCCACCACCCTGATAAGGAGGCAAAGCATTCAACCACTTTTCTTTACCATATAAAACGCCAATGCCGGTCGGACCGTAAATCTTATGTCCCGAGAAAACATAAAAGTCAGCATCCAAATCTTTTACATCAACCGGAATATGTGGAACTGCCTGTGCACCATCGATTAGAACCGGCACATGCTTTTCGTGAGCCAAACGTATAATTTCTCCAACAGGATTCACCGTCCCCAAAACATTCGAAACATGCGCTACCGAAACCAATTTTGTTTTTTCATTCAACAAATCCTGAAAAGCATCTAATTTCAAGTCTCCGTTATGATCCATCGGAATCACCCGAAGTTTCAGTTTCTTCCGTTCACAAAGCATTTGCCAGGGAACAATATTAGAATGATGCTCCATGACAGAAATGATGATTTCATCGCCTTCACTGCAAAACGCCTCGCCATAAGAAAAAGCGATCAGATTTATCGCTTCGGTGGTGCCGCGTGTAAAAACAATTTCTTCCCTTTTCTCAGCACCCAGAAAATGCGCAATGGCATTTCGGGCATCCTCATGCGCTTCAGTGGCTTTTTGACTTAAATAATGAACTCCTCTGTGTATATTGGCATTCAGATGGTTATAGGCATATTCGATTTTCCCGAGTACACAAAGTGGTTTTTGGGTAGTAGCTCCATTATCGAAATATATCAGCGGTCTTCCGTAGATTTTTTCCTCTAAAATCGGAAAATCAGCACGTAATGATAGTATCTTTTGATTATCTAATTTCATCTTAATTGTTTGTGTTGCAAAAGTAAGCATTTTTTTTGAAGATAAGGAAACGGCTTCTCAATGAATATATACAGACTGAAAAATCAATATTTTGTGATATTTAACCTTTTAAACGCAACAGAATGGTAAAAAATACTGTATTTTTGTACGATTTTTCCCGAATTCTGCTCGATAACTAAAGATTTACTCATGCGCAAAAATATTCTTCAACAATTCACGCCTCACCTGATTGCTGTTAGTTTATTCATTATCATGTCTTTCATCTATCTAAAACCCGTGCTTGAAGGCAAACAATTGCTCGGGCACGACACAGAAAGCTGGATGTGTATGGCCAAGGAAACAATCGATTACAATCAAAAACACGATGATGTAACGCTTTGGACTAACTCTATGTTTGGAGGGATGCCTAACTATCAGATTTCCATGCATCAACCGAATAATCTGATTAAATATGTTGAAGATGCCCTGAAACTTTTCCCATTAACTGTTTTTTTTCTTATACTCTATTTTATCGGCTTCTACATTTTACTGCTCAATTTCAAAGTCAATCCGTGGCTGGCTATTGTCGGCTCTATTGCTTTTACTTTTGCATCTTACAATTTGATTATTATTGCTGCCGGACACAATTCCAAGGCCATTACAATTGCATACATGGCTCCTTTAATCGGGAGTGTTTTTGTGGCATTCAGACATAATATAATTGCAGGAAGTCTGCTCACCGCATTTTTCCTCAGTTTAGCCGTCCGCGCCAATCACATTCAAATTTTATACTACACGCTCATTATCCTTTTATTCTTTGGTTTAGTTGAATTGATTTACAGCATCAAAGAACAAAAGATTAAGTCATTTTTACAGACAACGGGACTGCTATTAGTCGCTGCAATGATTGCAATTGGTATGAATGCTACTTCTCTACTGACCACCAATGAGTATGGAAAATATACCATGCGTGGTGAATCAACCGGATTGACAACTGATACGCAAAACGCACAAGATGGTCTTAATCGTGATTATATAACGCAATGGAGCTATGGTGTAGATGAAACCATGACGTTGATGATTCCCAATTTCAAAGGAGGAGCAAGTGGTGGCAAACTAGGTGTGAAAAGTAACACTGCAGAAAGAATTGCTGAAAATTTCGGAAGTGGAAACATCAAGAAAATCATGGAAGGAACTCGTTTCAGTTTATATTGGGGAACGCAACCGGGCACGTCGGGACCGGTTTACTTGGGTGCAATTGTTATCTTACTTTTTGTTCTCGGACTGTTTCTCGTTGAAAAACGAATTCTTTGGTGGCTCGTGCCGATGATTATTTTGACCCTGATGCTTTCATGGGGAAGAAATTTCCAGTGGCTAACCGATGTCTTCATTGATCACGTGCCTCTTTACAACAAATTCAGGACGGTATCCATGATTCTGGTGGCAACCGGATTCGGCATTACCCTGATAGCAATTTTGGCATTAAAAGAATTGTTAAATACGACAATCGACAAAAAGAAATTAATTAAACCGTTGCTGATCAGCGCTGGGATTACAGGAGGTATCGCATTGATATTTGCATTGATGCCCGGATTGGCCGGCAGTTTCATCGGCGATGGCGATCAAAACTTCGCCAGCCAGATTTCCAGCGCCTATCAGGCCGACTTTTCTTTTTTAACAGAAACACTCCCCGCCGACCGAAAAGCCATGTTGCAAGCGGACGCTTTCAGATCTCTATTATTTATCATAGTAACCGGAGGAATCCTGTGGTTTTACCTCAAAGGGACTTTGAAAAGCAATATTTTAATTTTTGCTTTGGGTGTTTTGATGCTGCTTGATCTGGTACCCGTTGCAAAACGCTACCTGAATGATGAAAATTTCGCTCGCAAAAGAAATTTCAATACGCTTATTAAACCCTCAGAAGCTGATAAATTTATTTTACAAGATAAATCTGAATTCCGGGTATTGAACCTTTCGGTTAATATTTTCAATGATGCTTCCCCATCGTATTTCCATCATAATATTGGTGGTTATCATGCTGCGAAATTACGCAGGTACCAGGAATTAATTAACATGCAAATCACACCAGAATTGGAAAAATTCTATACAATTAAAACGTATGAGCAATTCGATTCGGTTGCGCAAACTTTGGGTGTATTGAATATGCTGAACCTGAAATACATCATCATGGATCCAAATAGTCAACCACTACTAAATCCATATGCTAACGGGAACGCCTGGTTTGTTAACAACATCAGCATTGCCGAAGATGCCAATGAAGAAATGAGATTAGTGGGAACCATTGACACAAAAGATGAACTCGTGGCCGATATACGTTTTGCAGAGTCACTACCCAAGCAAATTAACAAGGACAGCACAGCATTTATCCGACTCGTTTCGTATAAGCCAAATCACCTGATTTATGATTTCAACGCAAAATCAGATCAAGTCGCCGTTTTCTCTGAAATATATTACGACAAAGGTTGGAATGCTTATATCAATGGTGAAAAAGCACCTTATTTCAGAGCTAATTATTTATTGCGTGCCATGCATTTGAAATCCGGCAATTATCAAATTGAATTTAAATTTGAGCCGCTCTCATATAGCATCGGGAATATCATCGCTTTATCATCTTCATTTTTGTTGATATTGTGTATCGTATTCTTTTTCATCAGGAGATATCAAATCAATAAAAAATCAAAAGAATTAAAATCCAACTCATGAAATCAGAAGACAAAAAAGGAAAATACCGCATAGGAAATATTCATCTGACCTCAACCATCAGTATGGCACTTGTCCTATTTCTAATCGGACTGGTGTCGTTGTTGCTGTTTGTTGCCAGGGATGTGAGTACGCAAATCAAGGAAAATATCAGTTTATCGGTGGTATTGAATGAAAACATATCGGCAACGAACACCCAAAGAATCGAAAATTATCTTGATAAGTCGAAGTATGTGAAATCAGTAGCATTTATTTCGAAAGAAGAGGCACTGAAAGAACACATTCAAACCATGGGAGACGATCCTGAAAAGTTTCTTGGATATAATCCGTTGATGGCTTCATTCGAAATAAAGCTCCATGCAGTTTATGCGAACAATGACAGTGTGGAAATAATCGAATCAAAATTAAAGGTATTCGAGGGTATCAACCGAATTGCATACCAAAAAGACATTGTCAATTTGGTCAACGACAACATCACCAAAATAAGTTTTGTGCTTTTGGTTGTGACTACCATTTTATTGCTGATTTCAATTACTTTAATGAATAATACAATTCGGGTATCCATTTATTCAAATCGTTTTTTAATTAATACCATGAAATTGGTCGGTGCAACGCCTTGGTTTATCAGAAAACCGTATGTCATCAAGGGCATGATTAACGGTTTCTTAGCATCGCTGATTGCCATTGGTTTACTCGCTGTGCTGATTGCTTACATTAATAATAACACTGGTCTGAATTTATTCACCTTGCAAACGACCACACTTTTTGAGGTATCGGCAATTGTAATCGTGTTAGGCATTGTTTTGACAGCACTATCCTCTTATTTCGCGGTAGGCAGATATTTGAGAATGCAGACAAATGATATGTACTTTGTATAAATTAATCATTTCAATCAACTTATATGGACAATAAAGTAAAATTTTCGCTAGGGAAAATTAATTTGATACTCATAGCGATTGGGTTTATCATCATTGTTATCGGTTTCATCCTGATGACCGGGTCGACAACCATTGTAGAATTCAATCCTGACATATTCAGTCACCGACGGATAACCGTCGGACCAATGATTTCATTTTTCGGGTTCATATTTGTCATCTTTGCCATCTTGTTTAAATCAAAAACCAAATGAGTCTTTTTGAAACTGTTATCATAGCCTTTGTAGAGGGTCTGACTGAATTTCTACCTGTTTCTTCAACAGGTCACATGATTATTGTACAGAATCTGCTTGGCATGGAGAGCACTGATTTTGTGAAAGCTTTTACCGTGAACATCCAGTTTGGTGCCATCTTATCAGTCATCGTGTTATACTGGAAAAGATTTTTTCAGACGATGGATTTTTACTGGAAACTGCTGATTGCCTTTCTGCCGGCAGCGGTTATCGGGCTACTTGCGGGAGATTTTATCGATTCGTTGCTTGAGAATATCTGGGTAGTAGCCATTATGCTCATATTGGGTGGTATCTTGATGCTCTTTGTCGACAAATGGTTCAATAAACCAGTCGAAAACCAGGAAATGGACTGGAAAAGAGCATTGAAAATCGGTTTCTTCCAGTGCATTGCCATGATTCCCGGTGTTTCACGTTCGATGGCGACAATTGTCGGGGGTATGACAACCAATCTGAGCAGAAAAAATGCAGCTGAATTTTCTTTCTTTTTGGCCGTGCCGACGATGGCAGCTGCAGCAGGTTACAAACTGATGCAGTTGATTCAAGATCCGGCTGCGACAAGCATGCTGACAGAAAACCTGACCACGCTGCTGATTGGAAATGTGATCGCATTTGTTGTTGCCATGGCGGCAATCAAGTTTTTTATAGGCTTTCTAACCAAACATGGTTTTAAAGCTTTTGGTTATTATCGTATCTTGGTTGGAGGTATTATCCTGATTTTATTGTTGTCGGGACAAAATTTAAGTATGGTTTAATTTGAACAAAATTGCAAATAATTTGTTGATTAAATAAATATATATACCTTTGTCCTAGCAATTTGAGTAAGAAAACTGAAATGATTACAAATAAGAACCGGAAAGTGAAGGTAATTGAACTTTTTTAAGGAAGAAAAATCGACATATGAATAGCTTATCTGGGAATAAAATTTCTCGCTTTATCCGTTATTTTATAACGGTGTTGTTCCTGCTGGGTGCATCTCTGCCAGTTAGTCTTGTGGCACAGGTTACAACACTAAACGGCTGGACAGATTTATATAATGGGACGAACAGCCCGGGCAATATGGACTATTCAGTCACTGCAGGTAGCGGTGAACACCGTTTGTTGGTAGTTGGTGTTGCTACTTCAAGGACTACCAGTGGCAGCAGGACTGTAGCTATTACTTACGGGGGACAAACTTTAACCCCGGTCAATGGTGATTTGACAAATTCAATGCAACAACACACCCAGTTGTATTATTTAAACGAAGCCGGTCTTGATGCCGCCACAAACACCACTTTATCGGTAGCAATAAGCGATGGAACTACCAGAAGGAATGCTGTGTTTGCAGCAGTATACGACAATGTAGATCAAGCAAATCCGATTACCAACTCAAGAAATTACAATAGCGGAACGTCATCCCCTTCAAGTTTTGCTTTTTCACCAGGATTAACTGTGAATGCAGGCGATCAAGCAGTAAAAATATTAAGCTCCGATAGAGGTAGCGGAGGAGCAAGAACTATTAGTGATTTCGGAACCAACTGGACAGCGGATGTTGAACTGGGAAACAACCCTGTACGGAATACCGTTGGTAGCCGAACTATCCCCACTTCAACTGCAACAGATGTTTCGACAACAACCATGTCGGGTAGTTCTTATATTTCTATGACGGGCATGAGTATAAGCGCAAAAAAACACTTCCGCAGCGTACAAAACGGTAACTGGAATAGCACTACCACCTGGCAGCAATCCCTCGATAATGTAACCTGGACTGCTGCTAACTCGATACCTACTTCGGGTCATGACCTGACAACCATCCAAAGCGGACACACCGTTACATTGACAGCTGCAGCATCAGCAAGCAGTTTAACGATTAACGGAACATTAAATACCGGAATCTATACTTTATCGGGAACCAGTGATTTAACCGTTTCTTCTACAGGTACAATTAATGTCAGCGAATTAAGCAATTTCCCTTCCGGTTTCTCTTCTATCGCATTAAATTCAGGAAGTACTGTCAACTACAACCGGAACGATAACCAGAATATTTATACGACCACTTATGCCAATCTGACACTGTCTGGTACCGCTGGCACCAAAACATTGCAAGGAGCAACAATCGTCAATGGTAATCTGACAATAGGTCGCCCATTGGCAACCAACAATTATCAGCTGACATTGGGAGGTAATTTCACTCAAAATAACACCTTTACGCAGGGAACCGGGACAGTTCTTTTGAACGGAAGCAGCACACAAACTATTTCAGGGAGTTCAGCTACAACATTTTATAACCTGACAATCAATAAAAGCGGAGGAGAAGTTACACTTTCAAAGGCTATATCGGTATCCAACATCCTTTCTTTACAAAGTGGAATTATCAACACAACAGGAACAAACCTGTTGACTGTGACAAATACATCAGCTTCAGCCATAACAGGCGGTTCGGCTACAGCGTATGTCAACGGACCGATGGTTCGGAATTTACCAGCAAGTTTTTCTTCAACCGCATCTTATAGCTTCCCAATTGGGAAAAGCGGAAATTATTATCCGTTTACTTTAGTAAATCCCGTTACCGGAACAGGAACAATAACAACTCGTGCGGAAGCATTTGCAGCCGATCCGGGTGGGAGTATTGATGCTTCATTATCAGCCAAAAGCACAACTGAATATTGGTCGCTGACAACCACTGGAAATTTTACGAATGCCGGCATTTCAGTAGCAAGACCTGCTGACATAGCTCCACATAATTTAATAGCAGGTAGTGCTACACAGGCAGGAGTTTACACCGCTTTGTATGGAACAGCAGGACAGAAAGGCGTAACGAATTCAAATCCGATTGGATCAAACCGCTTTTTTTCTATTGCATCTGCCGGTCCAACGATAAATACGTCTGTATCCTCAGTATCCGGATTTACTTATCCACAAGGTTTCGGTCCTTCGAATATATTGTCGTTTACGGTAAGTGGTTCGTATTTATTAACAAACGTAACCCTTCAACCCACAACCAATTACGAAATATCTTCGTTGGGAGGATCTTCGTTTTCGCCAGTATCAGTTTTAATCTTACCTGTTGTCAGCAATTCCTTAGCCCCTACACTGGTATATCTTCGTTTAAAAGCGGGGCTATCAATTGGTTCGTACACAACAGATACTATCAAGGCTAATTCTTCGGGCGCAGTGACCAAAGAAGTCATCATGAACGGAACGGTAACAACGCCACCGGCTATCACTGTATCAACAAATTCTTTGTCTGGTTTTACTTATAATTACGGCATGGGGCCTTCAAGCTTTCAGTCGTTTGTGGTTAGCGGTGTTAATCTCGCAGCCAATGTAGAGCTAAATGCTCCTTCCGGTTTTGAAATCAGCTTAACCTCGGGTTCAGGATATACGTCGACCATTTCGCTTATACCAAGTAGCGGAACCTTAAGCAATACAACGATTTACGTTAGAATGAAGCCGGGTTTTGGTGTCGGAACACATATTCAGGACATTCAGGCAACATCTCTTTATGCAGTAACTAAAACAGTGACTTGTACCGGCTCAGTAAATCCTGCACCCACTATTTATAATTCACGCTCCTTGCTTCCAGGTTTTATTTATACATTTGGAACAGGACCTTCCGGAGCACAAACGTTTCAGGTTAGCGGAACAACACTCTCAGCAAACATTGTTGCCACGGCACCTACAAACTTTCAGGTTTCCCTGAACGGAAGCACTTGGTCATCAAACGTAACATTAACCCATTCCGGAGGAACTATTAACCCTACTACTGTTTATGTCAGAATGTCTGCGGGCTTAAGTACCAGCACATATGGTCCTTCAACATTGACATTGACATCAACCGGAGCAATCACAAAAAGCGTTGCGTGTAGCGGTCGTGTTGTAGCATCAGGTGCCCCAACCATTATGACATCCACTACATCAATAAGTGGTTTCGGTTATCAGGCAGCTGCAGGTGGACCATCGACTGAACAGTTTATTGTTGTGAGTGGGGCATCATTAACCAATAATATTACAATTACACCACCTGCCAACTACGAAATATCAACTTTATCAAGCAGTGGTTACCAGTCGACAGCCATTACCTTAACACAAACAAGTGGAAGAGTAAATCCAACATTGATTTATATCAGGTTGAAAAGCAGTTTAAGCGCAAGTAATTATAATGAAACTCTTGCAGCAACCTCTGGCGGAGCCACTTCAATTAACGTGTCATTAATCGGTCAAGTGTATGTATCTCCGCTTATTGCGGCAGGTGGAGGCGGCGCTTATTGTCTGGGAGATAACATTCAGCTTACCAGCTCTGGTGATGACATACTGAACCGTTACTGGGAAGGTCCGAACGGATTTTATAATCTAACTCAGAACCCAACACTGACAACTAATGCTACAGTAGCCTTATCTGGAACCTATTCTGTAACCGGAAACGTGGTTGTTGGAGGAAATTTGATTTACAACGGGAATTTCGAAGCTGGAAATGTTGGCTTTGGCAGTGGTTATACGTATGCAGGGATAGGATCAACAGCCTTGCAACCCGAAGGGGTTTATACCGTTGTGGCAGATCCTAGTTCAGTGCACAGCAACTTTACTAATTGTTCCGACCATACTCCAGCACCGGGAACATTACAGATGGTAATCAACGGATCAACTGTTGCCGGCGTTGTAGTCTGGTCGCAAAGCGTTTCTGTGATACCCGGGGCAGATTACGAATTCACTTATTGGATTCAAAGTGTGGTTGCTCAGAATCCTTCAAAGTTGCAACTTTATGTGAACGGGGTATCAGCTGGTCCTGTTTACACCGCTAATATAGCTAATTGTGATATTAAACAGTTTGTTTATAATGCACAAGCGGGTTCGAATACAATATTGAATTTAGAGCTGATAAATCAAAATATTATTGCTGGAGGTAATGACTTTACTTTGGACGATATTGAGTTCAAGCAAGTGATGTTTGCAACTGCTAGCGTAGAAATCACTGTTACCCCAACTGTTGCTGTAGCCGTAAGTATTACTCCATCAGCAAATCCAATATTGGATGGAACTCCGGTAACTTTTACTGCAACACCAACGAACCCGGGAAGTAGTCCGCTTTACGAATGGTTTGTGAATGGAAATCCTGTTGGCACCAATAGCCTAACTTATACCACATCAACCCTGAACGACGGCGATGTTGTAACGAATAAATTAACATCTAGCATTGTTTGTGCTACAAACAACCCTGATACAAGCAGTTCAGTCATTATGATAGTTTTACCAACTACCAACTACTGGCACGGAACAAACAGTACTGATTGGGGAACAACTACAAACTGGACAGGTGGTTATATTCCTTCCGCGGGTGAGAATATTGAATATGCGACTGCCGCTAACAACAGCGGTTCACCTGCTGTAAATGATCTGCATTTGGACATAAACCGGACAATCGGCAGTCTGATTAACCTGACCGATAAAAAATTAGTCGTACCAGTAGAAAAAACACTGATTGTGAATGGTAGTGTAAATACAAACAGCCAAAACCGCATTCATATCAAAGCAGCACAAAATACTTCCAACGGATCATTTATATTTCCGAACGAAATGAATCCCGTTTACGCCACAGTGGAAATGTGGTCGAAAGCTTATATAAATTCAGGTGGTATTAATAAGAACGATTCATTAAAATGGCAGTTCTTTGGACCTCCTGTACATAGTTTTCAACTTAATCCATACGATATCTATCTCTATGGATCGGCGGTACGAATATACGACGAAGCAAAACAAACTACACAGGCAGGTAAGCAGTGGACAAACCTCATCAATAATTCCATCATGGAAAAGTTCAAAGGTTACGAAATCACGCAGCCTGCTCCAAAGATGATTCTTTTCGAAGGCCGTTTGGTAAACGATAACCTGAACACCGGCGAGCTACCCGTAACAGATGGCTCATACTACAAAGGCTGGCATCTCCTGTCGAATCCGTACACGGCTGCCATTAAAGTTCAGGACATTGTCTTCGGAAGTGGCATGGAGCAAACGATCTATCTTTATACCACCGGCAGCTTTGACGATTGGAGATATGGTGCAGGAGACTACGGTACAGTTGCCGTATGGAACGATGATGATGCAGTTGCACCCGGGCAATACTTAGCTATACCGAAAAACATAGCGGGATTTACTTCTGCCACGGCAGTTATCCCTTCTATGCAAGGTTTTATGGTAGCGGTAAGTGATCGTGAAAATCCCCCTTCTAACGGTAAAACGGTGAATTTCACTTATGGCAACGTTTCGGGCAATTCAGTTCCGCAACGTGTACGCAGTCAGGAATCTCAAGCTCCCGAATATGTATATTCAGTTGTAACGGTAGCAGGAGGAGAACAGTTCGACCGTGTTTGGCTGTTTACTGATGAGCAATGTACACCTTCATTTGACAATGGTTGGGACGGGCGGAAGTTTCTCGCACCTACAGGAAGTGTATTGCAACTTCATGCCACGCAAGCAGAGGACAATTACCAGATACACGCTACAAATAACATAAACGGCACACATCTGATTGTTAATCCGCTAGCAGGACAACAAGTATACACTTTACATTTCAGGCATTCTAATACAGAAACAGCATACGAGCAATTGCTGCTGTTCGACATACAAAGCGGGACTGTTTCCGACATTACCACAGATGGTTCAACCTATACATTCATAGCCAGAGAAGGTAATGCAACAAACCGCTTCAAACTGATAACAACACCACTTGAAGCTGGTGATGAGGGAGATAAAATCAGTATCTTTTACGATGCTCAACGTATTTTTATGAACAATAACACAATGGAAAGTGGCACAGTGAGGCTATATAATTTGTCAGGAGAAATGCTTTATTCACTTCCATTCTCGGCTGCGAATGTAACGGGATTCCCTATGCAGTTACCGAAAGGCATATACATGGTCAGTGCAGAAACAAAAGAATGGAAAGTAACTCAAAAGGCCATAGTAAGATAAAATGAACAATAATAAACTCATATCGTTTCTTGCCTTGGCGGTTATTCTTATAGTCGTCTATTCAGTGATAAGTATGTTTTATGGAACATCGGAAGAGAAAAGCTATAACATAACAGCTTATGCCCCACCTGTTTCTTTGAAACATATTAAATCTTCACGTCCGAGAGTTGTGAATACTACTTCCTCTTATCAATCAGAAGGAGTCAATATGCAAGCTCAGTCTACATCAGCGGTACTTCAAAACAGTGCATCAAAACCCGGAGTAGAAGTGGGTAGTAAAACTATTAGCTATAATAAACCGTCCAATCAGGTGACAGTTGGTAGCCAGCAATCAGGATTCTCAGCCTATTCTGGTGTGGGTGTTACCAGAAAGCCTTTGCCGCGCGCATCAGTAGGCAGCTTCACAAGCAGCATGCCCCTGGGCATATCGGGTAGAACAACACTTAACCAACAATCAACTGCAACTTCTTCTGGCTCGCTAGCATTTAATGGTAGTAAATACTCAGCACCATCTTACGAACCGTTCTCGGGTGGTGGACCGGGCATTCCTGACCCGGGAGGCTTTTTCAACGATTCAGATGACGAGGACATTGTTTTTATTCCCGTACCTGACGGTCTGCTTTACCTTATTTTTCTGTCGATATTATATGCAATGTTTAAATTAGTTGTAGTTAAAAGAAATTTGCAACTCTCATTTATAAGAAATTTGTTTGCAAAATCTCTACGACTACCCTTTATTAAAAACTAATTTGAATGAATTTTTGCGAAGGAGAAGTTTTATTTGTCCAAAAACCATTGCTTTGGACCTCGTTTAACGTGGTAAACCGAATACGTTGGAAAATAAGAAAATCACTTAAAATTAAGAATATCAAAGTTGGGCACGCCGGAACGTTAGATCCATTAGCAACTGGCGTGATGATTATTTGTACAGGAAAATCAACAAAACTGATTGAAAGTTTTCAATACCAAACGAAGGAATATATCGCAACACTTGAGTTGGGAGCAACAACACCCTGTTTCGACAAAGAGCTTCCGATTGATGCGACCTATCCAACTGAACATATTACAGCTGAATTGGTTAATCAGGTGATACCTTCCTTTATCGGAGAGATTTGGCAGGTTCCGCCGGTGTACTCAGCCGTTAAGGTTGAAGGCAAAAGAGCTTACGATTATGCTCGCGATGGACAAGAGGTAGAGTTAAAACCCAAATTGTTAGTCATTGATGAAATAGAAATACTAGACTTTTCATTACCGATCTTGAAGATTAGGGTTGTTTGTAGCAAGGGAACATACATCAGGGCATTGGCCAGAGACATTGGCAATGCTTTACAAAGCGGTGCCCATCTGGCAGCCTTGGAACGCACCCGAATCGGCAATGTCAGATTAGAAGATTGTTTCGAAATTGATACCCTGATCGCACACATTGAAGAAGAAATATTTAAAGAAAATAATGCTGCTGTTTAATCCGCAGATTTTACAAAAAAATTAAAAAACATGAAGTTATCAAAATTCAAGTTTAAATTACCGGAAGAGTTGATTGCTCAATATCCAACGAGACATCGTGACGAAGCCCGACTGATGGTAATTGACCGGAAAACAGGAAAAATCGAACATCATATCTTCAAAGAAGTATTAAACTACTTCAACGAAAATGATTTGTTTGTGTTCAACGACACCAAAGTCTATCCCGCCAGGATGTTTGGCAACAAAGAGAAAACAGGAGCACAAATTGAAGTGTTTTTATTACGCGAACTCAATCAGGAAATGCGTTTGTGGGACGTGTTGGTTGAGCCTGCAAGAAAAATCCGCATTGGAAATAAATTGTACTTTGGCGAAGACGAATCTTTGGTTGCCGAAGTAATCGACAACACTACATCCAGGGGTAGAACACTCCGATTCTTATTCGATGGAACACACGAGGATTTCAAAAGGAATCTACATAGATTAGGAGAAACGCCATTACCACGCAATATCACGCGACCAGTTGAGCCGGAAGACGAAGAACGTTTCCAGACAATCTTTGCAAAGAACGAAGGTGCAGTTGCGGTTCCTGCGGCAGGTATACATTTTAGTCGTGAATTGATGAAACGAATGGAAATCAAAGGCATTCAATCAGCTTTTCTGACATCACACATGAGCCTAGGCAATTTCAGAGAAATTGATGTCGAAGACCTGACCAAACACAAAATGGATTCAGAACAAATGAAAATCAATCCTGAAACTGCCGAAATTGTCAATACTGCACATGATGAAAACAGAAATATCTGTGCTGTGGGTGTAACGGTTATGCGTGCACTAGAAACAGTTGTTGGTACGGAAGGCAAAGTCAAATCATTTGAAGGATGGACGAATAAATTCATATTCCCTCCATATGATTTTTCGGCTGCCAATTCTTTGATCACAAACTTCCACCTGCCTTATTCTACCTTATTGATGCTTGCAGCGGCATTCGGCGACTATGACAATACTATGCATGCGTATGAAGTTGCCATCAAGGAAAAATACAGGTTTGGAGTTTATGGCGATGCGATGCTGATTAAATAAGCGAAAAGCTAAGAACTAAAAGCTAAGAACTGTCTGATATTGGATTTTGTTTACTTTAATGTAAATTTATTTCAAAACCAGACAGTTCTTAGCTTTTAGTTCTTAGTTTTTAGCTTAAAATTACACTGTCATAATTTCCTTTTCCTTGGCCGCGAGCATTTCTTCTACTTTGCGAATAAATTTATCGTGAATTTTTTGTGCTTCCCCTTCAGCATCTTTTTCAACATCTTCGGGTAAGCCATCTTTCACCATTTTTTTCAATTTTTCAATGGCTTCGCGACGGGCATTTCGGATTGAAATTTTAGCTTCTTCTCCTTCGTGCTTGGATTGCTTCGCCAATTGTTTACGCCTTTCTTCAGTTAAAGGTGGAATTCCTAAACGGATGACTTCCCCATTGTTCATCGGAGTAATGCCAACATCGGAATTCAAAATTGCCTTTTCAATGACACTCATCATCGCTTTTTCCCAAGGTTGAATACTGATTGTCTTCGCATCAGGAGTTGTAACTGTTGCAACGCTTGAAATGGGAACATGAGAACCGTAATAATCGACTCTGATTCCATCCAAAATGCGCGGGTTTGCTTTTCCGGCACGAATATGTGCCAATGATTCATCCAAAAACAACAGGGCTGCTTCCATATTTTCTTCAGCCTGATTCAAGATTGGTTTAACCTCTTCCATAATATTGATATTTTGTATGATTTAAATAACAAATAAATTATAATCTGACAAGAGTTCCAATTCTCTCACCTTTCATGACCTTCATCAAATTGCCGGGGGTATCCATGTCAAAAACATAAATCGGCATCTTGTTTTCCTTACACATGGTTGTTGCCGTTAGATCCATTACTTTTAGATTTCTGTTGTAAATTTCATCAAAAGTAATTTCGTCAAACTTCGTGGCTGTCGGATCCTTCTCAGGATCAGCTGTATACACACCATCAACCCGTGTGCCCTTTAACATGATGTCGGCTTCTATTTCAATAGCTCTCAACGACGATCCTGTATCGGTTGTAAAGAAAGGATTACCGGTTCCTGCTGACAGAATAACGACTTCACCTTTTTCCAATGCTTCAATTGCTTTTTGTTTGCTGTAAAATTCTCCCACAGGTTCCATCCGAATGGCGGTCAACACCCTGGATTTAACTCCGACCGACTGCAGTGCGGAATTTAAAGCTAGCGCATTGATGACTGTTGCTAACATACCCATTTGATCGCCTTGTACCCGATCGAAACCTCTGGTTGTGCCACTTAAGCCTCTAAAGATATTACCTCCACCGATAACGATCCCGACTTGCACACCCAATTTAGTAACTTCAGCAATTTGATTGGCATACTCCATCAGTCGATTTTCATCGATACCGTATTGTTTTTCTTCCATCAGTGATTCGCCACTCAGTTTCAGTAAAATTCTCCGATAAATCATTTGGTTTATTTTTTTAGCAAAAATAGGTAATTTGAGTTAATTCTCCAAATGGGAATGATTCTCACCAAGATTTTTTTTGAATCTGAAGATTTTTTGTTACTTTTGCACACATCTAAAATAAATGTGCATGATTCATGCTTAATTCATTCAAATTATTATCTTAATGGAGCCAATTGCAATAAAAAGTCATGAGGAATTTGAACAATATCTGGGCAAAGAACTCGGTGTATCAGACTATTTAAAAATAACACAAAAACAAATCAATCTATTTGCAGATGCAACATTGGATCATCAGTGGATACATGTTGATGAAGAACGGTGCAAAACTGATAGTCCTTTTGAAGCCACCATTGCCCACGGATATTTGAATTTATCGGTACTCCCTCATTTGTGGGAACAAATTGTGGATGTACAAAACTCCAGACTTACAGTCAATTACGGCATAGAAAAGTTGAAATTCGGACAAGCTGTTGTTGTAAACGATGAGGTTAGGGTACGCTGCAAATTGACTTCTTTACTTAACCTGAGGGGAGTTTCTAAAGCTGAGATCAGAGCAGTATTAGAAATAAAAGATCGTCCGAAACCCGCTTTTGAAGCAACAATCATTTTCCTTTATCACTTCGTGTAACCAGATTACAATCATATAATAATGGGACAGGAATTCAGTTTCTGTCCTTTTTTTTGCACTATCTTGTCATAAAAACTGCAAATTTGTCAGACATTCAGCATATTCCCCCGATGGCATACGCTTTGTAAAATGAGGATTGTCATTGAAAAATCGAAAAAACAACTTATTATATTTAAATAAAAATGGGAAAAATTATTGGAATTGACTTAGGAACCACAAACTCATGTGTTTCCGTAATGGAAGGTAACGAACCTATCGTTATCACAAACAGTGAAGGGAAACGGACGACACCTTCCGTGATTGGTTTTATTGAAGGAGGAGAACGCAAAGTGGGTGATCCAGCTAAACGTCAAGCTATTACCAATCCAACAAAAACAGTTTTCTCTATCAAACGATTTATGGGGGAAACTTATGACCGCTTAACCAAAGAAATCGGACGCGTACCTTACAAAGTAGTAAAAGGTGACAACAACACACCACGCGTGGATATCGACGGAAGATTATATACGCCACAGGAAATTTCGGCCATCATTCTTCAGAAAATGAAAAAAACGGCAGAAGAATATCTTGGACAGGAAGTGACAGATGCTGTTATTACGGTGCCTGCCTATTTCAACGACTCACAACGTCAGGCTACCAAAGAAGCTGGTGAAATTGCCGGATTGAATGTGCGTCGTATCATCAACGAACCTACTGCTGCTGCTTTGGCCTACGGATTGGATAAGACCAACAAAGACATGAAGATTGCAGTATTCGACTGTGGTGGTGGTACACATGACGTTTCAATTCTGGAATTGGGAGATGGTGTATTTGAAGTTAAATCGACTGATGGCGATACGCATTTAGGTGGTGACGACTTCGATCACAGAATTATCGATTGGTTGGTTGAGGAATTCAAAAATGAAAATAGCGGTCTTGATTTGAGTAAAGACCCAATGGCATTGCAAAGATTGAAAGAGGCTGCTGAAAAAGCTAAAATTGAGCTTTCCAACACAACTTCTTCAGAAATCAACTTGCCATATATCATGCCGGTAGATGGAATTCCCCGTCACTTGGTACGCACCCTGACCCGTGCAAAATTCGAACAATTGATTGATGATTTGATTCAACGGACGATTGACCCTTGTCGCACTGCATTGAAAAATGCGGGTTTATCAACCAAAGATATCGACGAAGTCATTCTGGTGGGCGGGTCAACACGTATCCCTGCAATCCAGACTGCTGTAGAAAAATTTTTCGGAAAAGCTCCTTCTAAAGGTGTAAACCCGGATGAAGTTGTGGCTGTTGGTGCAGCAATTCAGGGCGGTGTACTTTCAGGAGATGTAAAAGATGTGTTGCTGTTAGATGTTACACCACTTTCTTTGGGAATTGAAACCATGGGTAGTGTGATGACCAAGCTGATTGAAGCCAACACGACCATTCCAAGCAAAAAATCGGAAACTTTCTCCACTGCTGCTGACAATCAGCCCACTGTAGAAATTCATATTTTACAAGGTGAGCGTCCATTGGCAAATCAAAACAAATCATTGGGTCGTTTCCATTTAGATGGTATCATGCCGGCACGTCGTGGCGAACCTCAAATTGAAGTTACTTTTGATATCGATGCGAACGGCATCTTGCATGTATCTGCTAAAGACAAAGCTACAGGCAAAGAACAAAGCATTCGTATTGAAGCATCTTCAGGCTTAAGTGATGCAGAAATCAAACGCATGAAAGACGAAGCTGCTGCTAATGCCGAATCAGATGCCAAAGAAAAGGAGAAAATCGACAAGATGAATCATGCCGATAGTTTGATTTTCCAAACGGAAAAACAATTGACTGAACTCGGAGATAAACTTCCTGCCGACAAAAAAGCTCCTATCGAAGCGGCTCTGGCTAAATTAAAAGAAGCCCACAAAGCTCAGGACATTCCGGGCATTGATGCTGCTACCAGTGAGTTAAACACAGTCTTCCAGGCAGCCAGTCAGGAAATGTACAACGCACAAAACGCTCAGGGAGCAGGCGCACAACAGCCTGGACCAGATTTCGGGGGACAAGCGCAAGGTGGTAGTGATCAAAAAGGTGATGTGACCGATGTGGATTTTGAAGAAGTGAAGTAAATCAAATTGATATAATAATTTATGAAAGCCGCTGTAAACTTAGTGTTTACAGCGGCTTTTTTTATATTATTTATGCTTACTTATTGATATATCCGATTATTGTTCGTGCATTTGCTACATAACAAAAATCTTGTACCACTTTTCCAATTCGGAATGATGGTTTTCTTGTTATTGGCACACCTGAAAATCAACTTCTTATCACATTTTTGGCAATACGGATTGTTTATTGCCAAATTAGTGATATATTTGCCCTCATATTATGTTATATGGTTACAACAAACGACATATTAAACTTCGCATTTACACATAAGGTGTTCACGCGTAAAGAATTAATAGCCAATTTGAAGAGCGAAGATCAAATAGGTTCACCCGGAACTTTTTCTGAACAACTGAACCGCCTTTTAAAATCGGGACAATTGGTTCGCGTTGAAAGAGGGGTTTATAAATTACCGGATGAAGCCCGTAAGGATTTCTTTGTAGTATGCTTCGAAGATATGAGACGGATAAATCAGCAAATAAAAACTCAGTTTCCTTTTGTTGATTATTGCTTATGGCCAGCTTCAGCCCTTATGCCTTACATGCACCACATTCCAAACCTGAATCTTTTGTTTGTTGATGTGGAACGCGAGGTGGCTGAATCTGTTTTTAATCTTTTAAACACCGATAGCAATAAACGGGTTTTTCTGCTGCCTTCGCTCACCGACATTGAACGATACATAAGTTCCAACGATGCAATTATAATTCGTCCGTTAATCTCTGAATCGCCATTACAATTGGTGGAGGGTATAAATACCCCGACAATAGAAAAAGTGCTGGTAGACATTGTTGGGGATGTGGAATTTTCGTTTTTACAGGGTTCGGAAATAAACTATGTTTATTCAACGATTTTTGAAAGGCACAACGTAAATAAAAATAAGCTTTTACGCTACGCTGCCCGTCGGGGACGTAAAGAAGAAGTCGAACAACTAATAAACGCCAATAAATTATGATTCACCCTGATAGCCGGACAATAGAATGGATGACGCAGGTAGCTGCTGAAAACAAGTTTTCAGATATAGCACTTATTGAAAAATCGATAAGGGCTTTTTCGCTACTCGAATCCTTGGTGTTATCGGGTTGTCCGTTTGTATTTAAAGGTGGTACTGCACTAATGCTTCATATGGATAGTGCAAAGCGACTCTCCATTGATATTGATATCATTTGCCCTCCCACTACAAACATAGAAGAATTTGTACAGAAACATGCCCAGAAATATGGCTTTGGCGATGTGAGATTAGTGGAGCGGGTTACAGCACAAAATATTCCGAAAGCACATGCTAAATTCTATTATCAGGTAACTTACATTACCAATACCGAAACAGAATGTATTCTTCTTGATGTATTGTTCGAGGATATTCATTATCATGATATTGAGCAGTTACCTATCCGAAGCCGTTTTTTGAAATTAGAGGGTGAACCTGTAATGGTTAATGTTCCGGGCAAGGCCGATATGTTGGGCGATAAACTTACTGCTTTTGCTCCAAACACTACTGGTATTCCTTATTTCAAAGGCGAAAAAGATTGTTCTATGGAAATCATAAAGCAGCTTTTTGATATTGCCTCTTTGTTTGACGTAACCCAAGATTTAACTGTGGTTACCGAAACATTCCAAAAGTTTGCCACCGTTGAATTGCGATACAGAAATCTTAACCCTGAAAATATTACTCAGGTACTTGATGATATTTTTCAAACCTCACTATGTATATGCCTGAGAGGTCAGGTAGAGCCAGACACTTTCAAACTCCTTCAAACAGGAACAAAAAGAATACAAAGTTTTATCCATAGCGAGAAATACAATATCGACAGTGCCGTAACCAACGCTTCTAAAGCAGCATATCTTTCTGTATTGATTGCTAATGGAGTAACAACCGCAGTTCATTTCGACCCTCAAAATATTGAGCCATTGCGGAATGCTGTCATTAATGAACCATTAAATACGAAGCTCAACAAACTCAAAAAATCCAATATCGAAGCTTTTTTTTATTGGAATGAGATTGGGAAAATTTGCAACACACATACTTCTGAAAATTTAGATTGAATTTTACAAATTAAAATCGCATGTCAAAAAGAACAGACCTAATAATTGATGAATTAGTTGACCAATATTTGGAAGATGATCGCAATATTCGTCCTTGGATAATTGGATATAGTGGAGGAAAAGATTCCACCGTTTTACTTACACTAGTTTGGTTAGCTTTGCTAAAGATAAGAGACAATGACATAAATTGCAAATACAAACGACTCGTATATGTTGTATGCAATGATACAATGGTTGAAAATCCTGTAATTGAAGAATATGTTCAAACTGTTTTAAATACAATTCAAAAAGCAGCAAAAGAGCAAAATCTGCCTGTTATTGTAAAAACAACAACTCCAAAATTGGAAGATACATTTTGGAGTTGTGTGATTGGGAAAGGTTATCCTGTCCCTAATAATTCTTTTCGCTTTTGTACAGATAGAATGAAGATAAAACCAACCTCAAATTTTATTGAAAGTCAGGTTGCGGTTGATGGTGAGGTTATTATTTTAATAGGAACACGTCTATCTGAAAGTCTGCAAAGGTCCAAATCTATTAAACGACATGAGATTAAAGGACATAGACTGTCCAAACATCCCATAAACCCCAATACTTACCTATATTCACCAATAAAAGAATTAATGTTGGAGGAAGTTTGGTATATCATCAATGCTTTACCTTCTCCGTGGGGATTTGACAATCAAATTTTATTTCAAATTTATTTGGATGCAAGTGCAGATGATTATGAATGTCCGACTGTTGTAACTGATGAATCTCACAAATCATGTGGTCAGAGTCGTTTCGGATGTTGGGTGTGTACTGTGGTAAAAGAAGACAAATCTATGACCGCGTTAATTAAAAACGGAACAGAATGGATGCGTCCACTTCTTGATTTTCGGAATAGATTAGTTGTAAACAGGAATGTCTCCGAAAATAGATACTCAACCCGAAGAAATGGGCAGATTGCTGTAGATGAAACTGGGCATAATATGGGTAACTACACAATTGAATACCGAATACAATTATTAAAAGAACTACTCACTATACAAAAGGAAACTCAAAATTATAGATCAAGCATTGACCTTATTAACAGTCAAGAATTAATTGCAATTCAAGTGATTTGGTATCGTGATGGATATTTCAAAACAACTGTGAATGATATTTATATTGAAGTTTATGGATATGATATTCCAAATGACAAAATAGGATTACAAGAAAGATTACTGCTTGAAAAAGCCTGCCATAATTCTGCCCACTATTCACTTATTCAAGAGTTGCTTGCTTTGCAAAAAAACAAAATACTATTAATGAAAAAGTATGGACTTCAAAACGATCTTGAAGCAAGGTTAGATGCATTTATAAAAGAGACAGTATGATTATAAACAGTATAGAATTAAATAACTACCGCCTTTATAAAGGAGTAAACAAAATATCATTTTCAAACGAAAATGATAAGAATCTTTTTTTGATTTCTGGCGAAAATGGCTTTGGGAAATCTACTTTCTTACATTCACTTCTTTGGTGCATGTATGGTCGTCTAATGGTAGATATTGAAGAGTCCTACCGTAAAGAAATTCAGAATGCTGGGGGTGGTTATAATCAAATGCAAATAAATAATCTAAATGAATTTTGCAAGCAAAAGCTCAATGTCGAAGTTTCCCGTAATTTATTAACTACTATAAAAAAACAAGGATATTCTATTGATACTGAATATTTAAAACAATGGTCTCAATATGCTGTTTCATTAGAATTTTCAGAGATTTTCATTCCTTCTATTCCTTGTCGCTCGTTAAAAATCTCTCGTTCCTATGATATAATACGCGATGAAGAAAATGTTGAAATTCTTATTGACGGAATAAAAAATGAGCTTACCTCCGAAATCGGTCATGAAGTCTTTATTAATGATTTCATATTAAATAAAGACATTGCTCGTTTTTTCTTTTTTGATTCCGAGAAAATTGTATTGCTTGCCGAAACAAATACAATAGATGAGAAACGAAAACTTTGTTCGGCTTACAATGAGGTTCTGGGGGTGAAGAAATACGAAGATTTAAAGAGAAATCTTGAGAATTTACGTTTGCGTTTCCGCCGAAAGTCCGATGATGTAGAAAGCCGTAACAAATTGACTTCTTTGCTTTCCAAGCAAAAATCTTTGCATGACAGCATAGCAGAAAAAGAAAAGGAAACAGCTGAACTTGATGACAAACTTTTATCCCTCCGCAAGGACAATGAAAAATTGCAAATGCAACTTATGCGTGAAGGAAACGGAATGACTATTGAAGAATTGAAACGACAGGAAAATATTGTTACCACAACAAAAAAACGAGACGAAGAATATAAACAAAGGCTCAAAACTTTTCTCGAATATGCTCCTTTTGCTATTTCAGGCAAATTATTACAGCAAGCGAAAAATCAATTAGAACATGATTATAATGCTCTACAATCTCAGAATGATATACAGAACCAGAATCTTTTACTTCAAAATATCTCGAAAGATTTATTGATAGCTATCGAGAAACTATCAATAACTGAAAAGGATATGAAAGAGTTGGATAATTCTGTTCAAAAGATTGTTACCAAATATCAAAATAAGTCAGCTGGTGGAACTCCTTTGATGAATATCAGCAAAGAAACATTTGATGAATTTATATCTGTTTATAACAGTATCACAACCACTTACAAAATTGAATTTGAGCACTTAGCAGACGATTATCGTAAAAATAAGCAGATTCTTAACAATGCTGTCCGTAAAGTCTCAAATATGCAGAGTAATGAGAATGATTCTATCATTAAGAATATTCGTAAAAGTAAAAACGAGATAGAGAAAACAATTGTAGACATAGAGGCACAAATACGTCAACAACATGAAATACGAGGCGGATTGAATAAAGAATTAGCTGTTGTAAGCCGTCAAATTTCGGAGTTAAGCAAAAAGGTTAGTCTTGATGACAGTGACACATTGAAAGACAAAGTTGCAGAAAAACTAATTGCTGAGCTAAATACATTTCTTGTTTCATTAAAAAACGAGAAAAAATTCTCATTGGAAAGACGTATTAAAGGTACAATGAATAAGTTAATGCACAAATCTAATTTTATCAGCAAAGTTGATGTTTCGATTTTTGATGATATTATTGATATAAACCTTTATGCGACTGATGGTATTATTATCAAAAAGGAATCACTATCCAAAGGAGAACAGCAACTTTATGCAACCTCACTTCTTAAAGCTCTTGTGGAAGAATCTGGCATACAGTTTCCGGTATTTATTGATAGTCCATTGCAAAAATTTGACAAAAGCCACGCTAACAAGATTATTACGGAATTTTACCCTACTGTCTCAAAGCAGGTTATTTTATTTCCACTACTGCATAAGGAGTTGACAAAAAAGGAATTAGAAACAATGAAACCTTTTATAAATTCTGCTTATATTTTGAAAAATGAAAACACATATTCATTTATTCAAGAGGTTGATATTAACGATTTAATGAAAGAATAAATATGGTATTTTCACAGATAAGAACAAGTAGTAGAAATAAGGAAATAGTTATTGATTTGACACGTAAATTTAATTTGGGTGCAGAAAATGTAATTGCTCGAATAGCCATTGGTTATTCCTTGCAATCAGGACTAAAATTTGAACCTACTGATATAAAAGATTCAGGTGGTAAAGAATACAGTAAAAGTGTGCTTTTTGGGAATTATTACCCAATATATTTAGCAATAGTTTGTACGCACTATAAGATTAGTGAAAGCAACAAAGATTTACCTCGTTATTTTAAAATGCACCTTGATCACGGATTACAGCTTATTTATGATGATATTACCGACAATCCTAATTTATTCGGTTACGATTATTTATTTGATAGAATTGAAAATGGCTTGAAAGAGATATGCTAAGAGAAGACTTGAAACATTTAACAATAGATTATCTTCGTGATAAAAAGCACATATCTGTTCGAACGGCGAACTGCTGTCGTAATGCAAGATTTTGTTATCTAAATGATATATTCTCATATTATTCAGAAGGTAAATCATTTTTAAATATCCGAAATTCTGGGAAGGAGACATGCAAAGAGTTGGAGAATTTATGTAAAGAGATAGAATCTAATCAGTTTTACAATTCTCTTACAGAGAATAAGCTATTTTATCAAACATCAGACAATATCTCTATAGATAAAACATTGTCAAATTCACTCAACAATGGGCATTCTGATGAATTCAAAGATCAAATAACTATAAATGAATCAGAAGGCAAATTAATGCTAAAATCGTTAAGTACTTCACAGAGATTAATTGTCAAAAAAAAATACTCAGAATTATTAAGAAAATGTTCGGTGAGGGTTTTTAATAGCTTAAAAAAAATTTCGGCAGATGAGTTTATTGAGTTCTATTTACTTAGCCAAGAAGATGACATCAAACATATTAGGAATATTGGCAGAAATTCCATATTTGAGATTTTAGAGTTAAGAAAAAAATTAAGGATATTCATCGAAGAAATAGAAAAGGAGGAAGATTCATATACTAACGAAGTAGTTTTGGGAGCTGTTTACAGGTATGGTAGCATTTGTGACATTGAAATAATTTCAATCTTTTATGAGAATCATGTCCATTTACCAATGTTTTGGGTTTTAGAACAATATATTAAGAACGACAAGTCCAGAGAAATTGAAATCTTAATAAGATCTTATAATATATTCAAAAGTAAACAACTTTTCACTTTAGAGGAATTGTCGACAAAGCACAATTTGACTCGTGAGCGTGTTCGACAAATCAGAAATAATGTATTTCATAAAACATTTAAAATTACTAATGAAATTATTGAATATTATAATAGTCATTTAGCAAAATATGGCAAGATTCTTCAAAATAAAGATGATTGGTCATATCTATTAAATTTTTTTGAAAAAATTGATACGGTTTGTCAAGAATCATTTGAAGTTAAAAACTGTTTGAAAGAGGAAAGATGCGATTTTTCTGTTGAATTTGCCTTACAAATTATTGCATATATATATCGTGACAGATATACTCTTTTGGGAGGTATTGATGTAACAAATAAGTCAAAGACTTGGAATAATACCTTTCTTATTAAAAGAGAATACTGTGATATCTTTGACTTTGAAAAAATGAGAATAGAATTTAGCAATATCTTAATGGATAATGAAACTGATTGTTTGTTAGACATTAAAGATTACATTGCAAATTCTCAATGTTGGATAAAATATGATTACAATAAAACAGACAGTATTATAAATATTGTAAGAGATTTCTTACTATATGAATTTCATCTGTATTCTGATGATATTGATGGTCATATAAAAATACCAGCAAACAAAGAAAAAAAGCCGATAGATGTGATATATGATATATTACAGCAAACCGGAAGTCCGATGCACTTAGATGAAATCTTTAAAGAATTCAAAGTTATTTTGCCAGAACATAAATATACAGAAGCTGCTCAATTAAGACCTTATTTACAAAAACATGAAGCCATATCATACAGAAATAGAAAAAGTGTTTACACTCTCAAGGAATGGGAGCATATCAAGACAGGTACAATTCGCGATGCTATCGTAGAATTCTTATCGGAAAATGATTTACCTCAAACTGCTGATGAAATTACGGAATATGTTCTACAGTATTTTCCTGAAACAAATAATGCAAGCGTTAGAACGAGTATGTTTAATGATACCCAAAAACGTTTCTCTTTTTTCAATGACAATATTTTTGGATTGAAAGATAAAGAATACCCTTCTGAATACGAACTAAGTGAACAACAAGAAGTGTTGAGAAAATCATTTGAACAAAGGTTACTTGATTTGGAATTATTCATTGTAGAAGAAGGACATTTTCCATTTGCTTCAAGCGAAAAAAGCAAAGAAGGTTCTCTTGGGCGATGGTGGTATAGAATAATCAACAACAGACAACATATTAATGATACACAACAAGCCGAAGTGAATAGAGTTAAAATTCAATATGTAGAATATGACACTGATAAAACAATATATGAGTGGAATCTCAATTACAATAAATTAAAATGTTTTTTACTTGAGAATCGATACATGCCTGCTGCTCGTGGTGATGAAAAATTTCTTTATGGATGGTTTAGACGTGCAAAGGAAGATTTTCAGAATTACAACTTAACCGAAGAACAGCGACAAAAGTATATTGACCTTGCAAAATTAATTTGATGAATTTCGAATAAAATGTAACAAATAAATTCTTCTATGGATAGTAAAATAATACAAGGAAATCCCACAAAATCATTCTTTATTCAGATGATTACAAGGGATATAACAATTAACGATGCTATCGTCGATTTGTTAGATAATTCTATTGACGGAGCAAGTAGATTAAATCCGAATGATTACAGTGGATTAAGAATTGACTTGATATTGAATAAAAATGAGTTTGTTGTCAAAGATAACTGTGGTGGTTTTACAGTAGAAACTGCACAGAAATATGCATTCCGTTTTGGTCGTCCCGATGATGCTCCTGAGACAAGTGGCTCTGTTGGTCGTTTCGGAATTGGAATGAAAAGAGCATTGTTCAAAATGGGTAAAAACTTTATTATTGAGTCCAAAACAAAGAATGAACATTTTAATGTAAATGTTGATGTAGAACAGTGGAAAAACAAAACTGCTGAAATTACTTTGAGCGATGGAAATCAATCTATTGTTGATGATTGGAATTTTAGTTATGAAAATGTAACTGATAATTATAATCTATTAAGTAACGGTACTTTCATAAAAGTAAGCAATCTGTTCTCAGAAGTTTCAGATTTATTTGATGATGTATCATTTCTTAATTCACTCCGTAACGATATAGAAAGATTGTTGAATTTTAGTTTAGAAAAGAAAATTGAAATTTTTTTGAACAATCAAAAACTATCTTCAAAAGACATTAATATCTTCAATGATGCAGAGGGTTCAAAACCCTATTTCGTTGAAGGAAAAAAAAATAATGTAAAGTTTGAGTCCCCTCTGATTACCCCCATTTTTCAAAAAGTTGAAAAATGCATAATTTTGGGTTTTTATACGTTATTATTTTGGCTACAAGTGCAAACACAATAATTTGCATATTGTAACATATATTTACTGTATTATTGGGCA
>JAUSNQ010000032.1 GCA_030655595.1 Paludibacter sp. | reverse complement strand
GATGATTTTACCCGGTATGGAACCTATAAATACCTGAGAACCGATTCTACAGGCTATTTCTATGCAAAAAAAATTGATGGTCGCTGGTGGATGATTGACCCCGATGGTTACGCGGGTATCAATATGGCTGTCACCAGCTTTAGCTCTGCCGCCATACAGAACGATTATGACATTACCAGGCGGTTGGGATACAACGGAACGGGTAACTTCTTAGCCAGCGAGAGTCAGACTAAGTCGGGCTACAACCTCCAGAACTATCCGAATTTCTCTTTTACCCGCAGACTTAATTTTTTCCTGAGTTACAAAAATGTCAGAAAGAATTATTATACTACTCCATCAGCTGTACAGGGGAGTCTTGATCACATCTTAGTGCTGGACCCGCAGTTTGAAATTTACTGCGATAACCTTGCGAATACCAATGTTACACCTTTTGTTGAAGAACGTGATTTGCTGGGTTGGTTTACCGACAACGAAATAAACTTCAATCAGGATCAGTTGAGAAACCTTGTGAAAGATTTGCCTGTGGGTGACCCGAGCAGAAATGCTACACTGGCATGGGCTGCCGAACGCGGACTCAGTGAATCGGATTGTATCAATTATACATCCAAAGTAACAGAAGCTCTCAAGCAGGAGTTTGCAACTTACTTAGCAGAACACTATTTTAAAACGGTTTCGGCTGCCATCCGTAAATATGATACAAATCACCTGATTCTCGGAAGTCGCTTCCATGGTCGTCCGAGGGCTATTCCGGGAGTGGTTGCTGCATCTCATCAATACATGGACGTGACTTCTGTCAATTTCTACGACCGCTGGGCGCCGAACGAGCAGATTGCAACCGCTTCATGGACTGCTGATAAGCCTTGTATAGTGGGCGAATTCTACATCAAAGATATCAATACACAACCTGTTGTACAGTCGGGTGCCGGCTGGTACGTGAATTCTCAGGCGCACCGGGGATACTTCTATCAGAATACCTGTATCGAGTTTCTAAAAAATAAAAACTATATTGGTTGGCATTACTTCCGCTTCAAGGATGATGACGATGGTTCCAATAAAGGCATCGTTAATAATGCCTTGGTTGAATATACAGATATGACGGATTATATGGAAGAACTGAACAAACAGGTATACAGCCTTATCGATCATTTTGATGGGGTTAATCGCCGGCCGGAATCGCAAATAAAGACCTACACAGTCAATGCCATAGCAGATACTTATGTAATCCCAGGATCTTCCAATACCGATAATTTCGCTTCTGCTACTCAGTTAGAAGTACGTCATCATACCACCGAAGCAAACCGCCGTGAAGCATTTCTGAAGTTTGATCTTACTTCGCTGAAATCAAAACTTCCCAATCTGAAAAATGCTGTCCTGGAAGTTAGTTGTACCCAGACTGACCTCACCGCCAGATACCTTTTCGCTTCAGGTATAAGTGATGTTTCATGGGGAGAGACTACGCTGAACGGGGTTGTACGTCAGGCAAATAACGACTGGCGACTCGGATATAACAGAATGTCGTTTCTGAAAGGAGCTGTTCCTCAGGATAAACTGGTTTTTGATGTTACCAACTGGATTTATGATCAGCCTGATCAGGCAGTGGTTTCATTTAAAATTCTTGATATCACGTCAACAAATACGGCAATCAAAATTGCTTCACGGGAAGATGCTAATGCAGATTTGCATCCGAAATTAGTGCTTACTTTTTGGGATAATTCAACCAATTTACCAACATTCAACAAGAATAACCCTGTTTTCAGTCTGTTTCCCAATCCCGCAAGCAATATTCTTCATATCCAAGGAGATGATTTTGCGCAGGCTAAACTGTTTTCCCTGAAGGGGGAGCATTTGTTCAGCACGAAAGAGAATAATATCAATGTGTCTCAATACACGAATGGAATCTATTTTCTGAAGATATTAAATACGATGGGGAATACGGCTTTTTTTAAAGTAAGTATTCTAAATTAGGATCCGGTTATACAAGAACTCAACAAGCAG
Organism: Paludibacter sp.; assembly: GCA_030655595.1. The sequence continues at coordinate 28,794 of JAUSNQ010000032.1, read as the reverse complement.
TTGTATCGCATTTGTGACTTTTTGGGATTAATCAACATTGCAAAACACAATGAATTTTTCAGACTTCGAAACCGGCGTTTATATTGTAAAAGTATTCGATTCAAAAGGGAGTCCATCAATGTGTAAATTAAATATAGTGGGCTGATTTGTAAAGAGATTCTATCAGTATTGTATTATTTTGGGATTAAACTGAATTATCTTTTTATTTGTATAATTTTCTTCTTCGTAAGTTTGTATCGAAAATCGCAACACTTAGATAGAAATAATACAAATCATGCATAAAACATTATTATTAATTTAAAATTTAAGGATTATGAAAAAAAATTACACAATTAAGAGCTATTTGAAAGCAGCGCTAACATTGGCATGTGTTTCTTTTGCTTTTTTTGTTTCAGCACAAACACCGGTTGAAACAACAGTATTTAAAGATACTTTTAACAGAGCGGCATCTGAGTTGAATGGTGAAAATTCACCAACTACTTACACCATTGTAAAGCAATTAATAAGTGGTTCTGAAGCACTTGACCCAAGTCCAAGCACTCAAACATTTGGGAGTGTATTGCGTATTCCTTCTCCTGCAACATCCATTGGCAGAAATGGACTTTTTGGTGATTTATCGGATTATGCCAGCCCGTTCAAGTCTAAACTTGCAGAAATGGAAGTAGATTCAGTCGTATGGACTTTCAATATACGCGATAACCGCGGAACACCTGCCGGATTTGATGATAGTCAATTTGGTATTGCTGCCATGTTATTATCCGACGCAGCGAACTATGCCTCATCCAATGGATATGCAATTGTTGCGTATGGTGCAGCAGCGTCTTCCCGAAAATTTCGTTTGATGAAGTTTACCGGCGGGATTGATGCAACAGCTAAATTAACTACCATCGCTGAGATTTTCTCCAGTTTAAGTACACTCGGTTATTTCAGTCTTCGTGCTGTATATGTGAAAAGCACAAATACCTGGAATTTGTATGGCAGAAATGAGGCAGCATTTACCGATCCTGAAACAGGCACATTCACTGAATTTCAATCTGGTGTGGATAATACCTTTGTCAATACATCCATGACTCATTTTGGCTTTATGCATAAATACAATTCTACCACTGCCGCAGTTAATATGTTTATTGATAATTATGTAGTCAGGACTTATAAATCAACTTCGGGTTTTAATCAGCATGATGCTGCAAAGTTGTATAAGGCCAAAGTGATTGAAAATGGACTTCAAATTGAAGCCGCTTCGGCAAAAGCGACTTTGTATGATTTAACAGGAGCAGTATTAAAGGCAGTAAATGTAACAGGCCAGGCTACCATTAACGTATCCCATAAAGGTTTATATCTTTTGAAAGTTGAATTGCCGGGTAACATAGCTGTCTCTGAAAAGATAATGATAAAATAGTGTTTTGTATTTCAGTGTTGATTCAGAGCATGGTGTTATTCATCATGCTCTGAGTTTTTAAGACTGTTAATCACAATCACTTGAAAATTACTACACCTGAGAGAATGACAAATGTGGAGAAAGTATTCATTTATTAAACATATGGAAAATAGTTTTCTAAAAAAAATCCTGATTACATTCCTTTGTATTGGGATGAGTCTGCATGTTTCAGCAAATCATTTTCTGGAATTGCCGCCCTTTTTTAGTTCGCATATGGTGCTGCAACGGGAAACACCACTGAAATTTTGGGGTTGGGGTGCGACAGGCGACTGGGTCAAGGTCGAATTTCAACGTCAAAATCTCGTGTTCAGAGATTCTGCACAAATAGATCAGAACGGTCGCTGGCTGTTGAATTTGCCGGCACAACCCATTATGGTTGAGCCTTGCATGCTGAAATTCAGTCTGAAAGACTACCCGACTATTGCTCAGCAGTTCGAGAATATTTTGGTTGGCGACGTGTGGTTTGCAGCGGGACAATCAAACATGGAGAAAAAAGTAAATCATTTGCTTGAGGCAAATCAATACATCAGTGAAGCAAATAATTATCCCCTGATTCGTGCATTTAAAACCTCATATAATGCAAAGGAGCAACCGGAAGAAAAGCTCAATAAATCGGTAACCCCCTGGTTTGCTTGTAATAGCAATTTAGTGGCCGATAATGTTTCGGCTGTTGCTTATGTGTTCGCACGTGAAGTCTTTGAGCAGACAGGTATCCCGATTGGAATTATGCAGTCGTACCGCGGAGGCAACGAAATTGAGACATGGATTAGTCCCTGGAAATTTGCAGAACCCGAATACTGTAAAGTAGCCGGTCGAAAAGACTACTTAGAACCATTGAATACGCTAAATTCTCATTCGATACATTTTAACGGGCAGGTAAATCCGCTGAAAGGTTTTCCCATCAAAGGATTTGTCTGGTATCAGGGTGAAAGCAACACGAAGCGTGCAAAAGAATACCGTTATATGATGAAGATGCTTATTGAGGACTGGCGTGCGTTATGGGGTCAGGGTGATTTGCCATTTTATTACGTTCAGATGTTCAATAATTCGAGCCCGGCGACTTACGAAGAATATAACTGGGTGGATATACGCGAACAGCAGGAGTATTTGTTATATGATAAATCGGTTACCAATAGAGGGATGGCTGTGATTATCGACACCAACGAAGAAGCCACCAACAGTGATGTAAACATCCGTATGCACCCCCGGAACAAAAAACCGGTAGGCATCAGGCTTGCAAAAAACGCATTGAAAAATACTTATGGCAAAGATATATTGGCTGAAAGTCCCGTTGTTAATCGTTATCAGTTTTCAAACGACACTGTTTTTTTGTATTACAGAAATTATGGCGAAGGATTAAAACTTAAATCAGGAGAAACTGAATTAAAAGGGTATATAATCTGTGGTGCTGATAAAAAATTCAAAACAGCTAGATCCGTTTTCATCAACGACAGTACAGTTGCTGTGACAAGTGATTTGGTGACGAATCCTGTTTCGGTGCGGTATGCTTGGGCACGGAACCCGATTTGTAACCTGTATAATTCAGCAGATTTTCCGGCAATGCCATTCAGAACAGATATGTGGGATTCTCCCGTTTCTTACAGTACTTTTCAGACTTCATGCAATACCTCCGACAAAGATGCGTCGTTGATTTCAATCCGTTTGAATGGGGTGTCTTTGAAGAATTTCGAACCGTCACAATTCACTTATACCTATACAACGCAGTATTCAGGAGTTTATCCTTCCGTGTTGGCAATAACTGCCAGTCCGTGGGCTAAGGTGGAAGTATTGGAACAGAAATCCCTGAGCAAGATTACGATAACTGTAACGGCTGAAAATGGAACAAAGCAGGTGTACGAGATTCATGTCAACTCAGTCTCTTCTGTGTCAACAAACACGATGGCTCAACCGATAAAAATTATGCAGGGAGCAGGTTCGGCAATCATTCAAAATGAAAGTAATGAAAAGCTTGATGTAAGCATTACCAGCTCCGATGGTCGATGCGTTTTTAATGAACAATTGCTTCAAAATGAGCAGAAGCAGTTCAAAGGAGCAGCCGGGATTTATATCTTAAATGTATTTTTTCTGGGATTTTCGCGGAAAGTGATGATTAAATGATTGAACGCATGTTTTATTCATACTAGGAATAGCTTTCACCCTGTTGTTTTCTATACATCGCCGGAGTTGCTCCATATAAGTCATTAAATTTCTTGATATAGTAACTCGTGGAATTAAATCCAACATTCACTGCAATGTCGCCGATACTCATGTCGGGCATGTTTAGCAGGTAATACACACTCTTCTTCAGCTTTATATTCATAATAAAATCATTGGGAGTCTGACCAGTAACTCCCTTGATTTTATTGAAAAGATTGGTTCGACTCAAGCACATTTCAGAAGCAAATAGGTTGATGTCGAACGTCGTATTGTCAATATTTTTCTCAACGAGGGCTGTTGCTCTTTCAATCAGTTGCTGGTCGATGGAATTTGTTGCGATAATCAACGGATCCAGATCGAGTTGACGAACATACCTTTTTTGGAGTTGTTTTCTCGTGTTGACCAAATTATTGCACCTGGTTATAAGCACTTTTTGATTGAAAGGTTTGATGATGTAGTCATCTGCACCCGTTAGCAGTCCCTGAACTATGTAATCAGCAGCACTTTGAGCCGTGAGCAGTACGATCGGAATGTGTGAAGTTTCAAAATTTGATTTAAGCTTTGAACACATGTCAACCCCCGACATTTTCGGCATCATCACGTCACTTAAAATGATATCTGGTTGATGTTTAACTGCTTTTTCAAAACCATCTACTCCATCGACAGCGGTAATAACCTTGTAAATAGGTTCAAATAACTGGGCGAGTAAGGATAAAAGTTCGTCATTATCCTCAATAATGAGTATGGATGAATTGTGTGATTGCACTTCTTTTTGAGAAGTAAGAATATCATCAATAAATTGTTTATCCGGAACCGAAAGGTCTGTAATAGCTTCTAAATCTTTGTCGTGTGAAGATATTCTTTGATCAGGAGAAAAGAAATTGTCGCCCAATGGAAGCTTTACCCAGAACTTGCTACCGTTATTTGGTTCACTTTTTACGCCCATTTTGCCATGATGGAGGTTGACAATTCCTTTAGCTAATGCCAGTCCGATTCCGGATCCTTGACGGGTAGTCATTTCCTGAGCATCATTATCTACCTGATAAAAACGTTCAAAAATTTGATCGAGCGAACCTTCGTCAATTCCAACACCATCATCAATAACATAAACCAATACATTATAGTCTTCTTCTTCAACCCGAATTGTAATATGTCCATTCGCCTGAGTATATTTAAAAGCGTTCGATAGCAAATTGTAGAATACCTTTTCCATTTGGTTTACATCAAACCACAATTTGATATCCGGTTGCTTGAATTCAAAGGTATAGTTAATATCTTTTGATTGAGCCAGTTCTTTAAATGATAAGAAAATTTCATTCAGGAAAGGAATTAATTCATTTTCAGATACTTTTAGTTTCAGATATCCCTGTTCGTATTTTCGGAAATCAATCAGTTCAGTAATCAGCTTTTTCATCCTGTTGGCATTTTTCATCACGTTCAGTAATTTTCCGTAGATGGATTGCGGAACATGACCCATTTGAAGAATTACCTCAATCTGATTGATAATCAGGGTGAGTGGGGTTCTGAATTCGTGGGATATGTTGGTGAAAAATCGCAGTTTTGATTGATTCAGTTCTTCGATGTGTTTTTTCTCCCTTTTCTCATATTCTAAGGAAGTGCTTAGTTGAATTTTTGAATAATAGAATCGGAAAATTATAATGGTAATTGTCAGGATGATGATGACATATAGCAAGTAAGCAAATTTTGTTTTATAGAAAGGTGGTAATACCCTGATGGTGATTGTTTTTTCCGGGTAAAAACCGTCGTCTGTTTTGTTTTTACCCCTCAATCGGAGCGTGTAAGTGCCTGGGTTCAGGTTGGTGTAGGTTATATTTTGCTGATAGTTCGCATCATTCCAATTTTTATCAAATCCAACGAGCTGATATTCAATATCTGTTTTGAGAATATTGATGTAGTTCGTAGTTGCGAAAAAAATCGTGATAACAGAATGTTTCGGTTTCAGTACGATTTCGTCGAGATAGGGTAGCGAAGCACTGATGATGGATTTTTTTCCGGGACTTACCTTTTTATTATTTACCCTGATGCCCGTGATGTTGACCGAGTAGTCAACCCGGGGGATATTCAAGTCCTTTTCAAAGAAAGAAACCATGCCGTTAATGCCGCCTACGAAAACCTCATTTTTATCCGTGATGTGCAAACTGTTTTCATTCAGAGCTTCAAGCGGAAAACCATTGGAGCTGTTGAGAATCTGCGAAGTTTTCAGTTCGGTATCCACGATTACCAGTCCCGCATTGGTTGACACATAGTAATAACCACCACTAGATTCTTTGATGTCCACAATGTATTTGGATGGCAAGTGTTTGTTGAATTCACGGTAAGGCTCAATAACTTGTTTCTTTTCGTTAAACATTAAAATGCCATCCCCATTGGTTCCCATCAGCATTCTTTTTTTGCTATCCTCGTAAAATAGCTGTACATAATTTTGGGTTTTGAATTTGGAGAATTTCTTTGTTTTCATATTTAAAAAAAGAACCTGATTTGACGAAGAGAACCACAGTCTATCATTCGAATCGAGGATCAAGTCAGGAATGTCTCGTTTTTGCTGAATGATCTTGTCGAACTGCATGGTTGTACAAGATTCCGTTTTAAGATCAAACACACCAATATTACTACCTGTTGCAAAATATAAGGTGTCATTTCGGTGCACAATTTCGCGTACGCTATTATCCGGAATGCTGGTCTTATTTCCCGAATTGTGAAGAAATACTGTGAATTTTCCGGTTTGCAGGTTGAGTTTATTCAGTCCCCCCATGTGGGTACCTATCCAGAGCGTGTTTCTTTTTTCGTCTAGCCAGGTTGTTTTGATATAATTAATAGAGAGGCTATTTGCTTTATCAGTTGCCTGGTAAGATTTGAATGTTCCGTTATTTCTGTCGAAATAATTCAGTCCGCCACCATCTGCCCCAATCCATAAATTCCCTTTCTTATCCTCCATGATGCGACCGATAACCTGACCGTTCAAAGAATTAGGCGTATTGTAAGCGCCGTGAAAATTAAATATTGAATACTTTGGGTTATAAAGGTTGATACCGCCGTTGTAAGTGCCCACCCAAATGGTGCCTTGTTTGTCGTTGATAATCGTCCATACCGATGAGTTGCTGATACCATGTTGTACTTGTTTCTCGTATTCGATTAACGAGAAACTTTCTTTATCTAAGTTGAATTTGGCTAATCCTTTAAACAGGCCGATCCAGTAATTTCCAAAATCATCTTCGCATATGGTTCTTACAAAATTGTCAGGAATACTAAAGGGGTTTGATGGGTTGTGTCTGTAATTAACAAGATTTCCGCTAAAATCAATTTTATATAAACCGTTTAATCGGGTACATGCCCAGATGTTTTTTTTACTATCCTCGTAAAGATATATCACATCACTGATGTTCCATTTTTTCGCAATTTTTTGGTTTCGGTCGAATGCAATGACTTCACCATTGTTCGTTGCCGCATACAATATGCGTTCGTTGGTTTCAAGTATTGAAGTGGCTTGTGACGATTTATCAGGAAGTTTCAGGTGCAAGGTGACGCCGGTTTCGCCAAGGGGATTGTATGAAAAGACGGAATCATTAGCACTAAACCACAATTTCTCTTTCCCGTAATATATGCCCAAAACACCATGTTTTCGTAATACTGTTGTCTTTTCTGTTTTCAGGTCGAATGATACCAGACTTGGACCGCATTTAAGAAATAAATGTCCGTTTTTATCCCCGCAAATATTGCGAATATTATTTGCAAAAAGTGCGGTAGAGTCATTCAATAGTTCTTTGAATACGGTTATTTCATTTCCGTCGTAACGATTTAAGCCATCACGTGTTCCAACCCAAACCATCCCGTGTTCATCCTGATACAATGAATGGATGGTGAAGTGAGAAAGCCCGTTTTTCATGTTCAAATGCTCGAAATAAACGGCTTTAAGATCTCTTGAACTTATTAACAAGAGAGCAAAAGCAAGTAGAATTAGGATGTTTTTTTTCATTCCGTAGAAATTCAATCAGCAGGTAAATGATTATCAGAGTGCAAGTATAAGAAATAAATGCTAATTAATGTTTCATTTACAGGGAATGTGCTATTTGTTTGTATGAATTTATTATTAAGATGAATTTTTCTAGTATCTCCGTGCTGCAAAAGCATCTAAATTTGCAAAGAATCGAATAAATGGCCTTAGTCATCCAGTTAATGTTGACAAATGCTAATCGGCAACTCATCTAAAAAAGTATCAAAAATAGATAATTAAAATTCAATAATATATTAATCTTTAAAATTTAAATTTTATGAAAACAATCGTGAAATCTTTCTTTTCGGTAGTTGCTTGTTTTTTATTTGCAACTGCTATGAATGCCCAAACAGTCGTTCTAAAGCCCAAACACGACACCTATGTGGTATGTACTTCAAAAAGCACTAAAAGTTTTGGTAGTGAAAAATTACTGAAATCAATTAACAAGACAACTGATGCGTACAAAAAACTAGAAACATTTATTCAATTCGAAATTTCAAAGAAAAACTTCGGTTCCATTGATAAATTGCAAAAAGCCACGTTCAGAATTTATGAAACCGGACAAGGTTTAAAAGAAAAAAAACAGTTTTCTCTGCATTATATTTCAGAAAACAACTGGGATAGTTCGCTTACCGGTCTTGATAGAGCTGAGTTGAAATTGAATGCAAGTCCCGTTTCAAAAGGGATAAAAACATTTACCAAAGAAGAAAATGCTCCCGGAACCTGGTATGAAGTCGATGTTACTCAGTTTGTGAAAAATTCAACCAAGAGAAGTATTAGTTTCAGAATACTCAATAAAGGTGGAGAGGATGATGCAGAAGCTCTGCTTTTTGTGTCTTCTGAGAATAAAGAGAATGCGCCTGAACTGGTACTTGAGTTTTAAGTTGTATTTCTCAAGATGCAAAATTATTTATATTGAGAATCGATGAAGAACTTATTCGTTTTTACCTTTTTGATTCTTCCGCTTGTATTGCTTCAAAGTCAGGAGGATTTAAAACTTCCTCCTCTTTTGGAGTTTGCAGATGGAACGAAGGTAAAAACAACCAATGATTGGAGAAAGCGCCGTGCTGAGTTACAGGCTGTTTTCGAACAGGAAATGTATGGTGTTGCGCCGGAACTTCCTAAAGGAGTTACCTATACAGTTGAAATTGAAGATAAAAACGCTTTTGGCGGAAAAGCCACGAAAAAGAGGGTGAATCTTACTTTGAAAGGACTGGCAAATCCGTTGGAGCTGCTCATTTATTATCCGAACAATGGATTGAAGAAGGCATCTGCTTTCCTGCTTTTAAATTTCTGGGGCAATTATACCGTTTCTACTGACAAAGAGGTACCCATGCCTATGTTGTGGGTGCCAAACCGGGAATTTATAAAAGATCATAAAGCTACAGAAGCCATGCGGGGTATTCGTGCTGATCGTTTTCCGGTTGAAATGATTGTGGATGCGGGCTATGCTGTTGTAACGCTTTATTCGGGAGATATTGACCCTGATTTTAATGATGGGTTTAAAAACGGGGTTCATGCCTTGTACAAAGACCCCAAATACACCTGGGGTACTGTTGCCGCATGGGCGTGGGGTTTGAGCTATGTGATGAATTATCTTGAAAAAGACAAACGCATCAACGCCAAACAAGTAGCGGTATTGGGCCATTCCCGATTAGGAAAAGCGGCACTCTTAGCCGGTGCTTTTGATGAGCGTTTTGCATTGGTTATTTCTAACAATTCCGGCTGCGGTGGGGCTGCTATTTCTCGCAGGAAGATGGGAGAGACGTTGGCTGTACTGAATAAAAATTATCCGCATTGGTTTTGTCCTAATTTTAAGAATTACAATAAGAAAGAAGATGAACTTCCTATTGATCAACATCAGTTGGCGGCAATGGTAGCACCCAGACTCTTGTATGTTGCCAGTTCCGAACTCGATACATGGGCTGATCCGGAGGGAGAGTTTCTGAGCGCATACTTTGCAGGAGAAGTGTATCGTCTTTTTGGCTTGAAAGGAATTCAGCAAAGTAACATGCCTGCGTTGGAATCACCATTACATGATGGACATGTTGGGTATCATATCCGCAAGGGAAAACATGGGCTTACCAGTTACGATTGGCAACAGTATATCTTGTTTGCAGATAGGCATTTTAAGAAAAAATAAACACAAAAAAATAAACTCAAATGAGAAAAATTGTTTTAGTCGTATTAATGGCAGTAGTTACATTTTCTGTAACCGGACAAGAGCAGTGGGAAAATCTATTTAACGGGAAAAACCTAAAAGGTTGGAAAAAACTCAACGGAACAGCCGAATATGTCATCAGAGATGGTTCGATTGTTGGGATTTCTAAAACAAACACACCGAATACATTTCTGGCAACCGAGAAAATGTACGGTGATTTCATTCTCGAATTGGAATACCGCATCGACGATGCATTAAATTCAGGGGTACAGTTCCGGAGTAATAGCTTGAAAGATTTTAAAGATGGTAGGGTTCATGGCTATCAATTTGAATTCGATCCGTCATCGCGTGCGTGGAGTGGAGGAATTTACGATGAATCCCGCAGGGGTTGGCTTTATCCGCTAGATAAAAACCCAGTTGCGAAAAACGCCTTTAAATCAGGTGTTTGGAACAAGATTAGAATTGAAGCGATAGGTAAATCGATCAGGACATGGCTCAATGACGTACCCTGTTCGGATATTTTATGCGATATGACTCCATCCGGTTTCATCGCTTTACAGGTGCATGCTATAAAAGATGAAAAACTGGCAGGAAAAGAAATTGTTTGGAAAAATATACGCATTTGTACGAAAGATCTCAATACTGTTCGTCGTCCCAATTTCAATAACATCACGCAGGTTAATTGCATCGATAATACCCTTTCTGAAATTGAGCAGCAACAGGGATGGAAACTGCTTTGGGATGGCAAAACAACAGCAGGATGGCGTGGGGCCCGATTAAAATCTTTCCCACAGGCAGGATGGAAAATTGATGAAGGTGTCTTGAAAGTTGAAAAAGCAGCAGGAGGCGAATCGACCAATGGAGGTGATATTGTTACCATCAAAAAATACAAGAATTTCGAGTTGTCTGTTGATTTTAAAATAACGGAAGGAGCAAATAGTGGTGTTAAGTATTTTGTTGATACAGAGTTAAATCAAGGTAAAGGATCTTCTATCGGTTGTGAATTTCAAATTTTGGACGATAAAAAACATCCGGATGCCAAATTAGGCGTTAACGGTAATCGTAAGTTGGGTTCATTGTACGACCTGATTGCTGCTCCAAACAATAAACCATTTCGTAACAATTTTTTCAATACAGCACGCATTGTCGTTAAAGGAAACAAGGTTGAACATTACCTCAATGATGTGAAAATTGTTGAATACGAGAGAGGTACACAAATGTGGAAAGCTTTGGTTGCTTTCAGCAAATATAGTGTATGGCCAAATTTTGGAGAAGCTGCAGAAGGACACATCTTGTTGCAGGATCATGGTGATGAGGTTTGGTTTAAAAACATTAAGATAAAAGAGTTGTAGTTAGTCCGGATAGTCCGGACAAACAGCCTGTTAACAGAACAACGTAAATCGTAGAAATGGATTATGACAACAAGAAGAGAATTTATCAAAAAATTTAGTTCAGCATCAGCTGGATTGATGTTGGGTGGTGTGGGCATGACGGCCCAAAGTTATAAAAGAATAATTGGTGCAAACGACCGTGTTAATGTTGCCGTTGTGGGATACTCCGACCGGGCAAAATCATCTTTGATACCCAGTTTCATGCATCACAATAAGAATTTAAACTTCGACATCATAGGGGTTTCAGATATCTGGAAATACAGACGTGAAGAGGGACAAAGTAACCTTGCCAAACTACTTGGTCACGATATGCGTGCATACAAGAATAACGAGGAAATGTACCGCGACAAGGATGTTGATGCCGTTATCATTTCAACTGCAGATTTCCAGCATGCCATACACACGATAGAAGCAGCTCAAAACGGGAAAGATGCGTATGTAGAAAAACCTTTTGCCGAAACGATGGACGATAATCGTCGTGCTTTTGCTGCGGTAAAACAGGCGGGTATCATTGTTCAGATTGGTTCGCAGCGGCGGAGTGGACTAAACTACCATGCAGCGAACGATTATATCCGCTCCGGAAAGTTTGGTGATATCGTGATGTGTGAAATGTCGTGGAATGTTAATCAACCGGATCGCTGGCGTCGTCCTGAATTGGTTGAGAAATGTAAACAAGAAGATGTTGACTGGCTTCGTTTTTTGGTAAATCGTCCGTATGAAGATTTTGATCCGCGTAAGTACCTGGAGTATCGCTTGTTTTGGCCTTATTCATCGGGCATACCGGGACAATGGATGGCACACCAGATTGATACCGTGCACTGGTTTACCGGGATTAATTACCCACGTAGTGTTGTTGCAAACGGAGGTGTTTATGCGTGGAAAGATGGACGAAGCAATGCCGATACGCTTACCGCAGTCATGGAATATGGTCCGGAAAATGATCCAACATCAGGATTCCAGGTACAGTTTACATCCAGGTTTGCGAATGCTGCTGGTGGAACCAAAGAAATATATTATTCCAATGGCGGTGAGTTAAATCTTGATACGAATAAAGTTACATCTAACGGTTATCTGAGAGAAAGAAATGCTGTCAAGATGGGCTTAAAAGAAAACAAACTTGAGGAATTTGTACTACCATCAAAACAGAAAGTTGCTTCAGAAGCGAATACAGGAGGTGATGCTTTGACATCAGCCCACATGCTCAACTGGATGGAGTGCATCCGCAGTCGCAAAGAAACTAATGCTCCTGTTGAAGCCGGTTACAACCATTCTGTTGCATGTATCATGGTAAATGCAGCCATCCGTACCCGCGAGTTTGCAACTTTCGACCCGAGAAGGCAGGAAGTATTGGCGGGAGGAAAAGTGTTTACGTATTGAGGATTTATAGTATAAATTAGATTTCTAAGTATTTAGCGTAACAGACGCTTTATGATGCATTACAATTTCAGATATAGTAATGAAACACCCTCGTGATGATATTTATGAGCTGATACAAAATTTGTCATTTCGGTTAAACAGACACAATCCGGAAAGTGAAGTTTCGAAATTAGACCGGGAGGCACGTTATGCGTTTGTGCCGGTGAGCAGGGAACTTTTTGATGTCGCTTTTCATTCATTGAATGGAAAAACATCCGGAGCAGATTCGATTGAACTTGTAAAAGATTATCATGCTGTGCGTTTCTCAGATCCGGACATACAGATTGATAGGGGGTATAGCCAAAGGGTATGCCGTTGATAAAATCAAAAAAATATTACTAAGTAGCAAAATAAGTGATTTTATGATTAGCTTTGACAACTGATTTGTTGAATATAAATACTTTATGATTAATGCTATAAATCACACCTTTTTTTATAACGAAATTGCTACTGATTTTGAGACCAGGGTGCTAACTTTGCTCAATAAATTACATGCAGATCCACATATTATCAGACTAATTTTCATCAGCACTTCAACAGTCGAAACTTATGATGAGGAATTCACAATTATATCACTGTTGGTAAAAGCAAAGTTTGGTGAAAGGAGTCCTTTGGTCAGTTATATCATACAGTCTCCACCAAACCCGGGTGAAATGATTTTAGAAGTGCATTACCTGCCTTCGGGAATATCAGATGAATCCTTTTCATATAAACAGAAAAACAAACTACATTATCTGCTAATAGAAAATGAAGAGTCGAGAATGCTGATACTTGATCATGTCAGAAGTTCTTCTTTAATTTCTTCTGTTACAGAACAAAGCTCTGAGATTTTCAGCATCATTGAAAGTGTTTTGGAGGATGAGCAAATGCAAGTCGAAAACATCATTCGCCAATGGAACTACATCGGAGATATTACAGAAGATGAGGTTGGCGTTCAGTGTTATCATGCTTTTAATGAGGCTCGTTCGGTTTTTTATGATAAAGGAAACTGGACATGTTGTGGTTATCCTGCAGCCACCGGTATTGGCATGGAAATGAAAGGGGTGTTTGTCAGCCTGATAGCGCTGCAGCCAAAGCGACAAGAAATAAACATTGTTGCCATTGACAGTCCTCTTCAGGTTGCAGCACATGCTTATTCAGACAAAGTCCTGGTTTGCACAGAAGAGAAAAGCATACATGCCACTCCCAAGTTCGAAAGAGCTAAGTTATTGATCAATCATTCAGGAATGTTATGTTTTATTTCCGGGACGGCTGCAATCCGTGGTGAAGAAAGCATGCGGGTGTTGGATGTCAGGTTGCAGACCAAGCAGACAATTGAGAATATCCGGTATCTGATTGCGGAAGAAAATCTTAAAAGACATGGAGTTGAACGAAAACCACAATGGTCTTTTTTCGGTTTGCGTGTATATGTCAAAAATATTACCGATATTTCGACCGTGAAATCTGAGCTTGAAAAGCTGTGGGCCGATGTAACCCCGCTTTTTGTGCATGCAGATATTTGCAGACCTGAATTGCTGGTTGAGATAGAAGGTATCGCTGTTTCTCATTAATTACGCATTCTCAATTAATAACAATAGTATTCATCCATTCATGAAAAAGACAATTGTTTTATTAATCTTTAGTGTTATTTTTTCAGTCACGAATGCAAATGAAATTGATAATCTTGCTTTCGCTAATCAGAATAGAAACAAAGCACTTTGTGCTGACGAGGTATTTCTGAGGAGAACCTTTATTGTGCTCACCGGCCGATTACCGGATGTGGAAACCACACGACAATTTCTGACTTCAAAAGAAACCGGAAAAAGAAGTCTGCTGATTGACAAATTGCTAAATTCAGATGAATTCGTTGCTTATCAAGTTCTGCGATGGGGTGATATCCTTCGGATAAAATCAGAATTTCCAAGTAATTTGTGGCCGAATGCAGTCCAGGCATATAACCGGTGGTTGCGTGAGCAAATCAAAGCCAATACACCATACAATATTTTTGTCAGGGAGTTGCTGTTGGCTCAGGGTAGTAATTTTAAAGCACCTGCGGTGAATTTTTATCGTGCTTTTCTAAAAAAAACGCCCGAAAACGTCTATGAAAACATCAACCTGTTGTTTTTGGGCAACAGAAGTGTCAAAGATGAAGGTTATCGTTGTTTTAGTCAGGTAAAATATAAAAGCACAAAAGAGTGGAAAGAAGAAATCGTGTATGTTGACTTTCTGTTGTCTCCGCAGAAGGAAAATATACGCATGCCCGATAAAAAGATACTTGAATTGAAAGAAGGCAGCGATTGGCGTACTGCTTATGTAGATTGGTTGACAAGTGACCAAAACCACCGTTTCGCATCGATGATGGCAAATCGCATGTGGTATTGGATCATGGGTGCAGGAATTGTACACGAACCGGATGATTGGGGAGAACATAATCCTCCAGCGAATCAGAAATTGCTGGATTACCTGACAAAACAATTCATTCAATCGGGCTACGATATGAAAGCATTTTATAAGATGGTGCTGAATACAACAGCTTACCAGTCAAACGCCACCCCCGATGGATATTTCGTTTCTCAGCGGATTCCGGCTGAGGTGTTTGTGGATGTGCTCGCCGATTTGACTGGTATCTCAGACACCTATCGAAGCCGCGTTCCGGAACCTTTTACCATTTATCCTGCCGGAACACGATCTGTTGATTTGGGAGATGCCACCGTGTCGAGTTCTGCCCTCGAGTTATTCGGACGGGCATCCCGGGATGTCTCGCTGGAAAGTCAGAGAAACAGTATGTTGACAGCCAGACAATTGTTGTATCTGATGAATTCTTCGGAACTGGAAGAACGCATCCGGAAAAGTGAAATACTTAACAAGATATGCAGCGAGAAAAAGGAGCTTAAGGGAATTTGTACTGAGATTACCTTGATGACACTTGCCCGATATCCGTCAGCTGAAGAAATTGCTCTTTTTCAACAGTATGCCAAAACGAATAAACTATCACTGCGTAATCTGGCTTCAGATATCTTGTGGACGCAAATAAACAGTTCTGAATTTATTTTTATCAGATAAAAGAAAAAATCCAATACAAACAACAGTATGAAAAAGCTTTTTTTTTCTTGTTTCTTTCTGATGCAGATTCTTGTTGTTTCGTCACAGCAAGCCCGGTCGGTCATCCTTGTCTATTTAGATGGAGGTCCCTCGCAAACTGATACTTTCGATCCGAAACCCGATGCAACCCGTGATATTTATGGAAACCTCAAAGAGGTGATTCAAACCAACGTGCCCGGAATTATCATAGGCTCAAAGTTGCCTATGCTTGCTGAAATCGCAGATAAGTATACCTTGATTCGGGGAATGACACACGGCGTTTTCGGTCACGAAACAGGTCATTATGCCATGATAACAGGCGATTTGAGTGGTGGTTCGGTTGTGTATCCTTCTTACGGTTCGATAATTTCTTACATGAAACAAGACACTTACAAAGGAGTCTTGCCACCCTATATTTCACTCGTTGTTGCCAATAGCCGTTTTAACGAGGGCGGTTTTTTAGGGAATGAATACAAGTCGTTTGATACTGGCGGTGTGCCCGAAAAAAAGACTTTCGAGGTGGAAGGCATCGTGAATCGTTTTGTTAGTCCCGAAAATCTCAAAAATAGACTGGCTTTACTCGACCGGTTCGAGCAGTTAAATCAACATAAAGTAACAAACGAGGTCGGCGTGCAAGTTGACTCATTCCGCAAATTAAACGAAGAATTTATTTTCGGGCAAGCCCGTGAGGTTTTCGATCTATCAAATGAATCAGCAGAAACAAGGGAACGTTATGGAGTGAACCGGATTGGACAGTCTTGTCTTGCTGCCAGAAGGCTGGTTGAAGCAGGAGTTCCTTTTATCAATGTGCGTACGACGGGATGGGATACCCACAAAAAGCATTTTTTGTATATGAACGACAAATTGCCCGAACTCGACCGTGCTTTGTCGGCATTACTCGCTGATTTGGATGAAAAAGGTTTGCTCGACAACACAATCGTGTTGTGTGGTGGCGAATTTGGCAGAACTCCCAAGGTGATGTGGGAAGCTCCCTGGAACGGTGGGCGTGGACATTATGGAAAAGCATTCACGTACTTAGTGGCAGGTGGCGGTTTTATCCCCGGGAAGGTACTTGGTAAAACGGATAAAACCGGTGAGGAAGTGATTGAAAGAAAGGTTTATCCCGCCGACCTGATTGGAACAATCTACTTATTGATGGGTATTGACCCACATGGAGTCTTGCCGCACATCAGCCATGGTTCTTTGCCGCTACTTCCTTCTTTGGGAATTACCAATCAGAGTAATGGTTTGTTGTATGAAATAATCAAAAAAGACCGATAGTTATGAAATCATTATCATATCGATATAGCATTTTTATCTTGATTGTAAGCTTCTTTTTTGCAGTTCCCGTGCAGGCTCAAAAAATGACGATGGGATTCTTGTATCCGGCCGGCGGACAAATTGGTACAACTTGCGTGATTGAAATTGGAGGATTGAATTTCAAGAAGGCAACTGAAGTCATGATTAGCGGGAATGGCTTAAAAGCAGAAATTATCCCGATAGAAGAAGTTTCTGACAGACCTACTGTGAAAAAAGGTAAAAAATTAGACGATCAAAGTAGTCCGCAGCTCGCCGACAGGATAGGCGTGCGGATTACAATCGCTAAAAATGCCACGCCAGGTTTGCGCGATTTACGGTTGAAATCACCCGCGGGCGTTTCGAATAAACTGGTTTTCGAAGTAGGACAATACCGCAATCAGAAAGAAGAAAGAGGCTCAACCCAACAAAAGCCGACTGCAACCGGGCTACTTCCGGCTACCTTGTGCGGACAAATTCTCCCGGGAGAGATAGACTATTTCTCATTTCAGGCAACCAAGGGGACTAAACTTGTGGCAGCAGTCAAGGCCCGTACGCTTGTGCCTTATATTGCAGATGCAGTTCCCGGTTGGTTTCAGGCGGTGATCAGCATCAAAGATCAACAGGGGAATGAAATTGCTTACAATGATGATTTTAGAAATTCAGTTGACCCGGTTGTCATAACTACCATACCCGAAACAGGAACCTATGTGCTTGCTATTCACGACGCCATCTTCAGGGGCAGGGAAGATTTTAATTACCGCATTGATCTGGGTGAAATACCTTTTCTTGAAGCTATATATCCTGCTGTTGGGAAATCCGGTAAAAAATCAGAGTATGAACTCAAGGGAGTGAATTTGAAATCTCAAAGGGTTAGCTACAAGCCAGTTGATGGATATCAGGTTTTCAACGTACCCGGAGCAACTGGTGCCGTTTCAAATGGAGTCCCGTTACTTGGACTTTCGAAAGATCAACATCTGTCTTTATATCCCAAACATCAGAAAGATTTGTTCGTTGGAACAGTCGTTTTCGACACATTATCTGTAAATCGTCAACTGGTTACTTATACATTCACTACAGAGAAAAATGAAAATGTATTTTTGCAGGTTATCGCTCGCCGATTGGGTTCTCTGATGGACGCTAAAATTATTCTTCGGGATGAGAAAGGCAAAGTGTTGCAAGAGGTAGATGATATCGAGGATGCCAGTCAAGGTCTGATTACCCATCATGCCGACCCAATCATGCATTTTAAAGCAAATAAAGCCGGAGTTTATACTGTAGAAGTGCTTGATGTTTCAGGGAATTATGGTAAAGATTTTTTTTATCTGATCGAAAGAAAAGAAAATGTGCCTAAATACGAAGTGTATGTTTCTCCGGCTAATCTAACCATCCCTAAAGGAGGAACCGCTTTGATGCGAGTGGATATCGCTACTAAAGAGAAATTTGTGCCAGAAATGGATATTGAAATCAAAGGCTTGCCAAAAGGTTCATTGGTGAGCAATCTGAAAAAACAATCAGGTAGCAAATTTTGGGATTTATCTGTCACAATTCCTTCAAATACAAAGGAAGAAAAAGTAGCGTTGGATGTCTATACCGTTGAAAAGCTCAAAGGGCCGGAAGGCGAATATGTGAAACAGAAAGCTGTCGCAGCCGATAACATGATGCAGGCTTTCTATTATACCCATTTCATTCCGGTAGCAGGATTCAATGCAGATTTTGCTCCTGAATCTCCTTTTGCACTCCGACTGGATGAACAGATAGAAAGAAAGTTGCATGAGGTTATTTATTTTAGTCAACAAGATGCTGTTATTCCGATAAAACTCCATGTAGTAAGAAGAAATGGTTTCAAAGAACCCATTGAAATTACATTAAACCGAAAAGGGAGCAAGATATACATCGATCCGGTGAAGATAGAGCCAGACGAAACTGAAAAAACCATCCTGCTGAGGGTGGATGAAAAGGGGTTACAAAAGATGAAGAAATTTCGTTTTGGATTCTGTTTTATCGGAACTGTAAACGGGGTAATACAAAGGCAAGGAAACCGGACTTTCCAAAATGCCCTTTATAAAGAGTATTCTCCGATTTTCGTGTTGGAATTAAAAGATTAAGTAATATGTTAGTGGACACAAATAAAGTCTAAATTATTGGTTACGCAATGCTTTGTCAATTTTGATTTTTTTTCCCTTCCATGCTTTTTTGTTTGTCCAATCAACTTTTTTACCTGTCCAGAACTCATCCCCGGCAGGCAAGCCTAACGGCAGAAAAACAGTAGAACACAAATATAAACTGCCTGTTGAGATGTAAGATTCAGCCAGGTCAGGTTGATGGCCAACAAAGCCAAGTGTCAACCAACCTTGTTTGTCGAATGTGTCTTTTTGCTTGATTTGTCGCTTGATGACGGCAGTCAGTGCCGAACGTACTTGTGCCGGACTGGTGTGTTCAGGCAGTTTAGAGAGCAACACTGCTTGTGATAGTGTGTGAAAAGCTCCAAAACGGTACACCAGCGAACGTCCTATGGCAGGATAGGTTCCTTCCGGAGAAATCAGTCTTTCCAACTGATCTGCATGTCGGGTAAGCCGGTTCGATTGAAGCTCAAACCACCTTTGATATTCAGGAGAAACTTTTTTTACTGCATCAAGCACATCATATAACATTGGATGAATAACCAAGCTGTTATAATAATCGAAATGGAAAGCCGGACCATCACCGTACCACGCATCTCCTTTATACCAGTCACTGAATTTAACCAAAGCATAATTAATCGCTTCAAAGTTACAACTGCCCGTAAAACGATAAAGAAATGCTTCCACAGTTGCTGAAAATAGCAACCAATTGCTTTCCAGTGGTTTGAAAACTCTTGTTGCCATCATCGAATGAATAATCAGTTGCTGCGTTTTCTTGTCCAATCCGCCCCAAAGTTTGTCAGGTGAGCGAAGAAACCCCTGAGCCAGAAAAGCTGCATCAACGAGATTCTGACGATCAACATCAAAACCCATAAAGTCTGGAGAAGTTGAATCAACTGCATTTTTCAATGCTGCGAGGGTGATTTCAATGTATTTTGCACGCAGTTTTCCTTCTTTGCTGTTGTCGGCATCCAATTCAAGCCAGGGTGCAATACCGCAGATTGTTCTGCCGAGTGCCTCAAGATGCGTCGCTTTTTCTCTCCCACGTGTACTGCCGACTTTGGTCGTTTCGACGGGCATTTCTTGTCGGAGCGTGTTGTTGCTTAAATTGTTAAGTACAGGTCCGGTAATTTGTATCATACTCTCAACCCAATACTTTCGGTCAGGATGTGGTTTATACTGTTTAGCTGAAAGCTGGCAGTACGATGCCACTATGAACAATAGCAATAATAGCGCGGACTTAATGTGATTCATGAATTGATTGTTTTATTTTACTTGCACATTTTCAATTCTTTTGATTCTGATCATGGCCTCCAAGAAATAATAATCAGCATAAGTCAAAGGCACATCAACCTCGCTATTTCTGCCCATATGGCCCACGCTGTGTTTCAACACAAAATGTCCATTTTCGCCTTTATTTGCCAAATAAGCAGGAGACGCTAATGAACGAACCATCTGCTTGCCGAGTGAATAGTATTTTTTCGACAATTTCTTATCAGTAAAAGTGCTGAGTTCAACGAAAGCAGATGCCATGATTGCCCCTGCAGAAGCATCTCTCAGTGAATTGGGTAAGTCGGGAGCGTTAAAATCCCAATAAGGAATTTTATCCTCAGGAAGGTTTTTGTGTCCGGCAATATAGTCAGCGATGCTGATGGCATGGTCAAGATATGCCTTTTTTCCAGTTTCCCTGTACATCATGACATAGCCGTATAACCCCCACGCTTGTCCTCTTGCCCAAGCTGATTCATCGTTTGCGCCCTGATGGGTTACTCGTTCAACAGCCCCTCCGTTTATCGTGTCATAACTCACCACATGGTAGGAGCTTGCATCATCCCGAAAATGATATTTCATGGTTTTGTCGGCGTGAGAAATTGCAATTTTACAAAAACTGCTATCTCCGGATATTTTTGTTGCCTGTGTAAGTATCTCTAAGTTCATCATGTTGTCGATGATAACCGGATATTGCCATTTTTTGTTATTCCAGGATTTAATAACTCCGATATTATCTCTGAAACGGGTAGAGAGCGATTTTGCGCCATTGATAACAACACTTTCAAATTCTTCATTGCCGGTTAAACGTAAAGCATTTCCAAAACTGCAGAAAATTATAAAACCAATGTCGTGGTCGTTCGCTGCAAATTGTTGTTTTCTTATTCTTTCTGTCATTGTAAGTGCAGCTTTCCTAATGTCCTCATTCCCTGTATATTCATAAAGATACCACAAGCTTCCGGGGAAAAATCCGCTTGTCCACCAAGCGGCATTTGATGTAACTAATTTGCCGTTGGCATTAATCGTGCGCGGGAGTCTGTCTGGAATTTCTGCCATTTGCTTGTATAACCCCATCAGTTGATGGGTTGATAATGCCATGGTTTCATCAATGGTTTGTAGAATATTGCCTTTGTTTGCGTATGCCTGATATATTAATCCAAACATCAATAATATCAAAATAGATTTTCTGGTCATATAATTTTAAAAGTATTTAGTTTCAATCTGATTCTTGTAAGTGGGCAATTAATAATGCGAAGATCAGCTTTTGATTTGATATTTCATAACAATATAGTGCAAATAATTAGTAACATTGTTCAGTTTTTTTGTATGAAACAATAACTACATTCTCATTTGTCTTTTCCCCCTGTTAGATGCTAATGCCTGATTTGTGATAAATATTGCAGTATAATCATTTCCTGTGTTGAGATATGGATGATTTTATCATTTTCATCATTTTTTCTGAACTATTATTCAACTCTGTAATTAGCATTCAATCTATTTTTGTAAACTGATAATTGCCCGTAAAGAAATAATAAATTATAAGGTATGAAAAAGGGATTTTTGTTGTTGTGTTTGATGTTGTTAGTAACTGGAATTGTTGATGCTTCTCCCCGTTTAAAGTACTCCATCAATGAAAACTGGCGGTTTTTACGTCAGGATGTTCCTGGCGCAATGCTGGAAAAATTAAATGATGATAATTGGCAGACTGTGAACATACCACATACCTGGAATGCCAAAGATGTGATGGATGATGAGGCTGGCTACTATAGGGGTGTTGGTTGGTACAGACGTGTTGTTAATATTCCTGTGGAATATTCAGGCAAGCAAATTACAATTCTTTTTGAAGGAGCAAATCAGGAAGTTGAGTTGTTTGTCAACGGCAAAACTGCCGGAACACATGTTGGCGGATATACCCGTTTCAGCTTCGATATAACTCCTTTTATTCAACTTGGAGAAAACAACACATTTGCTGTAAAAGTAAACAACAGATACAATGAGTTTATCCCAACTTTGACTGCGGATTTCACATTTTTCGGGGGCATATACCGGGATGTTTTTTTGATTGTAACGGAAAAACAACAGGTGTCAACAACGCATTATGCCTCCGATGGAGTATACCTGTCAACACCAGAAGTTACCGAAAAACTGGCGAAGGTAGAAGTGAAAACGATGCTAAATAATGCCGCCGCCACCGACAGTCGCCTCAAGGTTGAACACACAATCATTCATCCCGACAAAAGTGAGATACTTGTTGTTTCTAAAAAGATAAAACTTGCTAAGCATACCGTCAATCAGCCTGAAATACAGAAGATCGACGTGGTTAATCCCGCTTTGTGGAGTCCTGAGTCACCGGCAATCTACACAGTACGTACACGTGTTTATGACGAAAAATCAAAGAAATTGCTGGATGAAGTTTTTCAGCCTATGGGATTACGCTGGTTTGAATTTTCAGCCGAAAAAGGATTTTATCTCAACGGAAACCCATATAAATTAATCGGGACGAACCGTCACCAATGTTACGATGGCATGGGTAATGCGCTTCCGGATGAAATTCATGTGCGTGACGTGTTGTTGCTGAAAGAAATGGGTGGAAATTTCCTTCGTGTATCACATTATCCACAGGATCCTGTAGTGATGGAGATGTGCGACAAGCTTGGGATTATTACTTCAGTTGAAATTCCTGTTGTCAATGCCATTACCGAGCATGAAACGTTTTACCGGAACTGCATTGAAATGGCGCGCGAAATGGTTTTTCAGGATTATAACCGCCCTTCAGTGCTGATTTGGGCTTACATGAATGAGGTGTTACTTCGTCCACCTTTCCGCGACCAACCGGAACGGCATGCGAGTTACCTCAAGTCGGTGGAAGCTCTGGCGATTGAAATCGAAAAGCAAATCAGGGAAGATGATCCGTATCGCTATACTTTAATCCCATTTCATGGTAGCGTCGATTTGTATCACAATGCCGGACTCACAAAAATACCGATGATTATCGGGTGGAATCTATATCAGGGATGGTATGGAGGCACTTTCGATGGTTTTGGTAAGTTTCTGGATGAAGCACAGAAAAAGCTGAAAGGAATACCATTCATCATAACAGAGTATGGGGCTGATGTTGACCCACGTTTACATTCATTTGAACCGACCCGGTTTGATTATACGCAGGAGTGGGCAAATCTGTATCACGAAAGCTACATCAAAGACATCATGGAGCGGACTTATGTCGTTGGTGCAAATATCTGGAACCTGAATGATTTTCATTCTGAAGACAGGGGAAATGCCGTGCCTCACATCAACAACAAAGGAATTACATCCACAGACCGTGAGTTTAAAGACACCTACCTTCAGTATCAGGCACTATTCCGGAAAGATCCGATTGTAAATATCGGCGGTAGAAACTGGAATATCAGGGGAGGAAATGCGGATAAAAATTATACTTCTATACAGCCGGTTAAAGTTTATTCTAATCTCGGTGAAGTTGAATTCTTTCTGAATGGAATATCTCTTGGAAAAGAAAAAACAACAGATGCCATCGCTGAATTTAATGTGCCTTTTGTGCATGGAGAAAATGTGCTGGAAGCAATCGGATATGCAGGGAAGCTTCCTGTACGAGACCTGATTCGGGTAGATTTCAGGATGATTGCTTCGGATCTCAAAGATGAAAAACTTCCGTTTGAATCCATCAATGTGATGCTGGGAAGTAAACGCTATTTCGAAGAAAAGGATAAATCGGTTATTTGGTTGCCCGAAAAACCATATACCCCGGGAAGTTGGGGTTATGTAGGTGGTAAAAATTATGTAAAACGTACACGCCACGGTCAACAACCGGCTTCGGATCTAAATATCCTAAATACCACTATTGATCCGGTGTTTCAGACCATGCGTCATGGTATCGAAAGTTTTAAATTGGATGTGCCGGATGGTGAATATACTGTTAGCCTCTATTTTGCAGAATTGATGTCGAAAACAACAAAGGTATTGGTTTATAATCTCGGCGACGATGCCATTGCCGATGATATGGAAGAAAGGATTTTCAATGTGGATATCAATGGAAAAAGGGTAATTTACAACCTGAATGTTGCAAGAGAATTCGGCGAATTAAATGCCGTGACGAAGAAATTTATTGTGCAAGTACAGCAAGGAAAAGGTATTAGCATTGATTTTTTACCTGTAAAAGATGAAGCTATTTTGAATGCTATCAGGGTTTACAGGAATTATTGATTTAACAGTGTCAGGGCTGATTTGAAATCCTTGTGTTTTGTTGAAAGAACTCGTGTCGAAATCGCGAAGCGATTTCGACACGAGTTCCTGACAAAGGGGAAGTGTACGATTGCTAATTAATTGGAATTGATAAAAATAGCGAAGTAGGATATACTACGCTATCTTATATTTATCAACCTGCTCCACTTCAAAATTCTTGATGTAGGTAGCATGTTTTCTTACTTCTACTTCTGCAAATTTCTGATAAATCTCTGCTGATTTGCGGAACATATCATCTCTGCTGGCATCAATTATCAATATATAGCACATGATGATGTGACCGGCCATTTCGACTAATCGACGTGCTTGGAAATCAAGGTATTCAGTGTTCTTAGCATCAGCAACACGTGTTACGGCATTTTCATACAATGTAGTCATACTCGCCAGTTTCTTTTTCAAAGAATGAAACTCAGGATTGATCGGCTGTGCCTCGTAGTATTTGATTTGTTTCAGGTATGTTCCGGTCGTGACGTGGCGGATGGCTGCAACGGTTTGCAATTGCGATGTTCCTTCGTATATGGTCAGAATCCTCGCATCGCGGTAAATGCGTTCGCAGGCATAGTCTTTCATGAAGCCTGAGCCACCATGTACCTGAATGCTGTCGTAAGCATTTTGGTTGGCATATTCGCTCGAGAACATTTTCAAGATAGGCGTAAAGCCATCTGCTAATTTCTGATACTCTTTGTAGTCAATTTTTTCTTCAGGAGTCAATTTGCGCTCAGATTCAATGCCTTCATAAGCTTTGTAAACGTCCACAAATCGAGCAGTTTCATACAACAGGGCTCTCGAGGCTTCTAACTTTGCTTTGATGATAGACACCATTTCATAAACTGCAGGGAATTCGATGATGGCTTTGCCGAACTGGCGACGCTCACGCGCATAAGCAATGGCCTCTTCGTATGCAGCCTGCGAAACGCCTACCGATTGAGCACCAACTCCCAAACGGGCACCGTTCATCAGCGACATCACGTATTTAATCAATCCCATGCGACGGGTTCCCACCAATTTAGCAGGCGTATTTGTAAACACCAATTCGCAAGTTGGTGAGCCTTTAATTCCTAATTTATTTTCTATACGACGCACTTTCATGGTGTGGTCGAAATTATTGTCGGCCACAAAATACGACAAGCCGCGACCATCTGCCGAACCATCTTCCGAACGTGCCAGCACAAGTTTGATTTGTGCATCACCATTGGTGATAAAGCGTTTAACGCCATTGAGATACCAAACCCCGTCATGTTCGTTGTAGGTTGCTTTGAGCTGAACTGCCTGTAAGTCGGAACCTGCATCAGGCTCTGTTAAGTCCATCGAACAAGTTTCGCCCTGACAAACACGGGGTAAAAACTCTGATTTGATGCTTTCATCTGCAAATTCTGCAATGGTTTCTGCACAGTCCTGCAAGCCCCAGATATTGGCAAAACCTGCATCAGCACGAGAAACTATTTCACCTCCCATGATATAAGGTATCAGAGAGAAGTTTAAGCCTCCGTACTGGCGTGGCAAAGCCATACCATACAAGCCAGCTTGCACCAAAGCATCGTGATTTTCCTGTGTGCCACGGGCATATTTCACACGGTTGTTGATGACGTGCGGACCTTCTTTGTCGACATCTTCTGCATTGGGAGCGATGATGTCTCCGGCAATTTCTCCGATGATTTCCAATACCCTTTCGTAGTTGTCAATCGTGTCTTCGAAATCGCGTGAAGCGAAGTCGTATTTGTCTTTATCAGCAAAATTACGCTCCTTGAGGGTAACAATTTTCTGCATCAAGGGATGAGAAAGCTGAAATTTTAATGCGGGATTATTACTATAGTAGTTCATAATTATTTGCTGTTTTTCTTGTAATACTGAATCATTTTCGGGATAACTTCTTCTACGCTACCGGTAATTACATAGTCGGCAATGGCATTGATGGGAGCATGTGGGTCATTATTGATGGCAATGATCATTGCACTTTCCTGCATACCGGCGATGTGTTGAATCTGACCGGAAATTCCGCAGGCGATGTAAAGTTTCGGACGAACCGTTGTACCTGTTTGCCCAATCTGACGTTCATGTTCTGCCATTCCAGAATCCACAGCAGCACGTGATGCGCCGACTTCACCACCTAAAACAGCAGCTAAATCATACAGCATTTTGAAATTGTCGGCACTTCCCATTCCGTATCCTCCGGAAATAATGATTGGAGATGCTTTCAGGTTTACTTTCGATTTCTCCATGTGACGCTCAATGACCTCGATGACGAAGTCAATATCAGAAACATATTTTGCGATTTCTAATTTTTTTGTCTTGCCGGCATATTTCGGATCACGGATTTCTTTTTTCATTACACCTTCGCGAACCGTAGCCATTTGTGGGCGACAATCAGGATTCACAATGGTAGCAACGATATTTCCTCCGAAAGCAGGGCGAATCTGATACAACAAGTCATTGTATACTTTTCCGGCTTTTTTATCTTCGTAAGCACCTATTTCCAAAGAAGTACAGTCTGCCGTTAACCCGCTGAACAATGCAGAGGAGACACGTGGACCTAAATCACGACCGATGGAAGTAGCTCCCATGAGTGCAATTTGAGGTTTTTCTTCTTTAAAAAGATTGACCAATACCGATGTGTGCGGAAGGGTAGTATAGGGCGACAAACGTTTGTCATCTGCCACATACAAGGTATCAACGCCAAAAGGAAATACTTGTTGTCCGATTTTATCTAATTGATAACCTACTGCGACAGCTTCTAATTTACATTTTTGCTGATCCGCCAGTGTACGACCTTTGGTCAGCAACTCAAGACTAACATCACCTACGATGCCATCTTCAATTTCTAAATATACAAATATATTGTTCATGGTACTTATCCTATCGTGTGGTTAGCAATTAATTCCTTCATCAATTCTTCAATATCGGCATTGGCTGCTGTAAGTTGTTTGCTCTCTTTTGCTGTAAAAACAACATTTTCAATTTGTTTCACTTTGGTAGGAGAACCACTTAAACCGAGCCATTTAGGTTCATGCTCGATATCTGCCACACCCCATTCCGGGATATTCAGGTAAGGATGGTTTTGATACAAATCAGTATAATCTGTCGAAGAGTCCTGTCTTTCGGAAGTGGTTTTTGCGTTTTTGTATTTGAGGGTCAGTTTGGCATGATGCGGGCGACAATTGGCTGCTGAACTGTTAACTGTTATCACCATGGGAACCGGACCTTTCACCACTTCAACACCTCTTTCCAGACGGCGTTTGATCGTGATTATTCCATCCGACAAATCCAAAATTTCTTCTGCATACGTTATTTGAGGGAGTCCTAATTTCTCAGCAACCTGTGGTCCTACTTGTGCGGTATCGCCATCAATAGCCTGACGGCCGCAGATGATGATATCCACTTTACCCATTTTCCGGATGGCAGCTGCAAGGGCATAAGATGTGGCCAGGGTGTCTGAACCTGCAAACTCACGTCCGCTCAACAGATAACCGCCGTCTGCTCCCCGATACATACTTTCCCTGATGATTTCGGCAGCACGGGCAGGACCCATGGTTAGCACGTGAACCTGTGCTCCTTCAATTTTTGATTTTAAACGAAGTGCCTGTTCGAGTGCGTTCAAATCTTCGGGATTGTAGATGGCAGCAAGTGCTGCACGGTTTACCGTACCATCTGCTTTCATGGCATCTTTCCCAACATTACGCGTATCGGGCACTTGTTTTGCAAGTACAACAATGTTAAAACTCATTTTGCGTATTATTTTGGTTTGTATTTATTTATTTTTTCAAAGAAACATCCAGTCGGCTCCGTTTAAACATAAAAAAAGAGCGCCAATGGAAGTATTTTAAAAAACCCGCACAAAAATAGCAGTTTTTGTTGAACATGCAAGAAAAATATGCGCAAATTTTTGATAATGTGCAAGAAATTTAGAGATAATTGTTTTAATCTATAGAGCTGTAGTCCTTATCCAGAAAATTGTTGAATTGCTCGATGATAAGCATCTGGGTTCCTGAAGTCGAGCTCCCTCGCATCGCTCGGGATGATGGATAGCATATATGCTTCCGGGGAGGATGCTTGGGTTAGTATCCAGACAGCTTATTGACTGGGATTAATGTTTAAAAACCGTATATAAATAATGCGGGACTTTTCACAAAGTCCCGCATTATAAATAGGTATTAGTTTTTTTAAGGTATAAAAAAGATTGTGTTGTTTAGTTAACGATTGCAAAGAAAGGACGA
>JAUSNQ010000031.1 GCA_030655595.1 Paludibacter sp. | reverse complement strand
TGCCCAATAATACAGTAAATATATGTTACAATATGCAAATTATTGTGTTTGCACTTGTAGCCAAAATAATAACGTATAAAAACCCAAAATTATGCATTTTTCAACTTTTTGAAAAATGGGGGTAATCAGAGGGGACTCAAGTTTGTAAAATTAATGTCATGGTGAAATAATTTTATATTATAACCCCGACCTTTGTTCAAGGTCGCAATTTGCGTCCTTGAAGATTAGCAACTTCAATACTGGAAAGTTGAAACATAAAATCATCAATTACTTTTTGGTTTCTAATGGTGTGAATTTTAATCCGGATATCGACGGGTTGAATTTGTAAATTCTCAGTCATATAAATTAATAGTTATGATGGTTTAGGCTTAAAAGCGAAGTTCTTAAAACAGATACAAAAGTCGCTGTTACCGTCATTGAAAAGTAAACAAATGAATTGCAAATGTAAAATTATTTCTTCGTAATAGTAATGACCCTTTCTGAAAAATTTCCTGAAAAAATGTATCAAAAGTTAATCATGCCAATTTAACATATCAAGGAACTATTCAACAAGCAAAATAAACATTTTTCTTTACGCCAAAAATAAACTATTTTTGTAGTCGTTAAAATTCAGTGAAAATTAAAAAACAACGCATGTCAGCAAGTAACATACAGCGAAAAAAAGTCTTGTTTATCGATCGTGACGGGACAATTATTGCAGAACCTCCTGTTACCTTTCAGATTGATAATCTCGAACAAATGGAGTTTCTGCCGGGTGCTATCCGGAATTTATATTTCATGCGCACCAAACTTGATTTTGAGTGGGCAATGGTGACCAATCAGGATGGTCTGGGGACAGCAGGATATCCTCAGGAACGCTTTGATCTTGTGCAGGGAAAGATGATGCAGATACTTCAAAATGAAGGAATTGACTTTGATAAGATATTCATTGATAAGTCTTTTCCGGAAGATAATTTGCCAACTCGCAAGCCGCAAACCGGTTTGCTGACTGAGTACTTTTCTGATTTGTATGATTTAAAAAACTCTTTTGTAATAGGCGACAGATATACAGATGTTGAATTAGCGAAAAATCTGGGGTGTAAAGCTGTTTTTGTCAGTGATGATGAGGTTATACTGAAAGAAAAGGGACTCGCCGAATATTGTGCTTTGCAAACAATCAGTTGGGATAAGATTACGGAGTTTTTATTTGCAGGCGAGCGAGTTGCGGCAGTTCAGCGCACCACAAAAGAAACAGATATTTTTGTTGAGATTAATCTGGATGGAACGGGCAAAGCAAGCATCAACACGGGTTTGAAATTTTTTGATCACATGCTGGAACAGATTGGCAGGCACGCCGGTTGCGATTTAACCATCCAGGTAAAGGGAGATTTGGAGGTTGATGAGCACCACACCATTGAAGATACTGCGCTGGCATTGGGCGAAGCTTTGGCTCAGGCAATCGGAAATAAAAGGGGCATTGAAAGATACGGTTTTTGTCTGCCGATGGACGACAGTCTGTGTTCCGTTGCACTTGATTTCGGAGGCCGTCCGTGGTTGGTGTATGATGTGAATTTCATACGAGAATATGTGGGTGATTTGCCAACCGAGATGATTTTGCATTTCTTTAAATCCCTGAGCGATGCAGCCAAAATGAACTTGAACATCAAAGCTGAAGGTGATAACGAACATCACAAAATAGAAGGGATATTCAAAGCCTTGGCAAAATCCATTAAAATGGCAGTAAAACGAGATATTTATCAGTATGAATTGCCCTCGACCAAAGGAAAACTATAATTTTTTAACAATATATATAAACCACAATAGGCACAAAAGAAAGATAAAGGAAACACAGTAAGAACTAAGAGCTAAAAACTGAAAACTGAAAGTGATAAATCGTATTCACTCAGGTGTTCTAACGTGACTAATGTGGGTTAATAATTTATATTTATCTTTTGTGTTTCCTTTATCTTTCTTTTGTGCCTTTTGTGGTGAAATCTATTTTATTTTCAGATGAAGAAAATTTTATTTATTCTATCAATATTTACACAAATTGCTTTCTCTCAGCAGTCAGCTTTGCCACCACGATTAGTTGTCGGAATTATGGTTGATGGTCTGCAACAAAGGCATGTGGAACAACTCAACGATAGATTCGGTACAGGAGGTTTAAAAAAGCTGACGAGTCAAGGCACAGCATTTTCCCGAATTACCTGCAATATTCTATCAGCGGGCAATGCTTCCGATATTGCAACCCTCACATCCGGTACAGTGCCGTATTACCATGGAGTGGTTTCAAATCAGGTTTATAATCGCTTAACTGATAAGATTGAATCCATTTTTCTTGACCAACATCAATCCGGAATAGAATCACATTTGAAATTATCAGCCAAGAACTTAAGAGCAACGACTTTTATTGATGAGTTGATGATTACCAACCAAGGCAAATCAAAATCTTACGCCGTCGGGTTGCATGCTGAGGATGTAATTGCATTGGGAGGTCATGCATCCAATGGAGTGGTGTGGATGGATGATGTTTTTATGAAATGGAGTTCTACGGATTATTATTCGGGAGGGATGCCGTGGCAGGCACTGGATATGAATGAAAATGGTGCGTTTCAGCGGTATATCGATAGGTCATGGCAACCGATGTTTCCTCCCGCAACCTATCTGGCAGCTTTGAATGAAAGAAATCCCAAATCATTTGAGTATAAAAACACAAACAAGAAAAAAAACAGTAATTCAGCTTCTATCTTAAAAAGTACACCGGCTGCTAACTCCTTGATTGCGGAATTGGCATTGCGAATTTTTCAGGAACAGGAATTGGGCACCGATAAATTCACGGATGCGCTGATGTTGCAATTTACGGTGCGTACGCCTAATGAAACCAAATTGTCGTTGCAAACACTTGAAAAAGAAGATATGTATCTGAGGCTGGATAATGAGTTGCAATTTCTGATTCAAAAAATTGAAAACAGAGTTGGAGCTGATAAGGTGCTTTTCGTTCTTTTTGGTAACCAAACCAATTCTTATACTCCTGAAGAATTGAAAGCACATAATTTTCATGCCGGTTATTTCAATGCAAACCGATCGATGGCGCTTTTAAGTTCTTATCTGATGGCCGTTTACGGTCAGGAAAAATGGATTAGCAATTATTATGGCAAGCATATCTATTTAAACAAAAGACTGATAGAAGAAAAAAATATAGATTTCAGAAAAATGCAGGAGGTAGCCATCGAATTTATGCTTGAATTCGAAGGAGTTCAGTCGGCATACAGTTTCAGTCAGCTAATGAATATCGGTGCTAATACCGGAACAGAAATGGCGAAAATCAGAAATTCGACCCATAAAAATACGGCAGGCGACATCATTTTAACGTTGATGCCAGGTTGGTTGGAGGTAGATGACCGATTTAATCCGGTAGGGGAATCAAGTGCATTAGTATCGTATCTACCAGTTTGGTTTTATGGTGCAAAAATTTCTCTGCAATTTATCACAAAACAACATCATATTA
Source organism: Paludibacter sp. (assembly GCA_030655595.1). Next base: position 26,311 of record JAUSNQ010000031.1, on the reverse strand, counting down.
CAGATATTGCGCCCACTATTTCGAAAATTTTGAACATTCCCTATACGAATGCGAATATTGGGCAACCGATTGATATAGTGATTAGTGATTAGTTGTTAGTGATTAGTTTGCATTTTAGGGGCGACATACAAATAATGTTAAATAATTGATTTAATAAAAAATGAAATACAATTTTGACGAAATAATCGACCGCACCAACACCAATGCGGTAAAATTAGAACGCTGTCAAGCACTTTTCGGTACAGAAAACGTACTGCCTTTGTGGGTGGCCGACATGGATTTCCGTACACCTGATTTTATCCTCGAAGCCATTCACAAGCGTTTGGAGCATCCCATTCTGGGATATACCATGTCACCCCGTAACTTTTTCGAATTGTTTATAGAATGGGTCAGGGCTCATCACGACTGGCAGCCCGAAAGAAAGTCGGTAGGCTTTGTGCCCGGGATTGTACCGGCACTGGCATTGGCCGTGCAATGTTATACGGAACCGGGAGATGAGATCATTGTACAACCTCCCGTTTATTATCCTTTTTTCAATGTTGTGAAAAACAACAATCGCTCTTTAATCTATAACCAATTGGCTGAAGTAGACGGTAAATTCGAAATGGATTTTGATGATTTGGAGCAAAAGATTACACCAAAAACGAAGATGTTGATTCTTTGTAATCCACATAATCCAGGAGGCAGGGTGTGGTCAATTAAAACTCTCCGAAAATTAGATCATTTATGCGCAAAACATAATATTTTGGTATTATCCGATGAAATTCATGCGGATATGATTTTGCATGGACATAAACACATTCCTTATGCGACAGTTTCTAAACATGCTGCTGCAAATTCCGTGACCTTTATGGCTCCCAGTAAAGTGTTCAATATGCCCGGTGTTGTATCATCTTTTTATATCATCCCTAATCAGAAATTATATAAAAAGTATTCAGACTACCTGGAAGCTTCTGAAATGAATTCGGGAAATATCTTTGCCTATCATGCGACAGTTGCTTGTTATGCCAAAGGCGAAAGCTGGCGGTTAGCCATGTTGAAATATGTACAGGATAACGTCGATTATGTGGTTAAATATCTGAAAGAATTCATTCCTCAAATCAAACCCATGCGTCCGGAAGCTTCATTTTTAGTGTGGCTCGATTGCAAAGAACTGGGCATGGAAGACGATGAATTACACCGCTTCTTTGCGCAGAAAGCAGGTTTGGGCTTGAACAAGGGAACTGTTTTCGGTCCTGGTGGCGAACAGCATCTGCGCATGAATGTAGCCTGTTCCCACAAGATCATTGAACAAGCGATGATGCAACTTAAAAAAGCCATATCTTTTGAGTAGGATGTAATAACTATGGATGTGAAAATTGAAAAATCCTGGAAAGAGGCACTTCAATCAGAATTTGAAAAGCCTTATTTCGCTACATTGGTAGATTTTGTGCGCAAGGAATATGCGACAAAGCAGATTTTTCCTCCTGCCTCGCTGATTTTTAATGCATTCGATCAATGTCCGCTGGATGAAGTGAAAGTTGTGATACTCGGACAAGACCCTTATCATGGACTCGGACAGGCACATGGATTATGCTTTTCGGTCAACGACGGGATTGACTTTCCACCTTCATTAGTCAATATTTTCAAAGAGATTCAAGGTGATCTTCGGATTCCTGTCCCGACAACCGGCAATCTCACCCGCTGGTCAAAACAGGGTGTATTATTAATCAACGCCACACTTACCGTTGAAGCGCATCAAGCCGGCTCGCATCAGGGAAAGGGCTGGGAGGTATTCACAGATTCAGTCATTAAAATATTATCCGAGCAAAAAGAAAACTTGGTTTTCATGCTCTGGGGTTCCTATGCGCAACAGAAAGGCGCTTATATCAATCATTCCAAACATTTGGTGTTGAGGTCGGTTCATCCTTCACCTTTATCAGCTTACAGAGGTTTTTTCGGTTGCGGACATTTTTCGGCTGCCAATGAATATTTGAATTCAAAAGAGAAATTGCCAATCGAATGGTAATGTTCTTGTTTTTTGTTACTTTTGCGGACTTTCTAACAAACAAAAAAATATGGCACTTCAGGAATCAATAGAAAAACAAGGTAACTTCCTATTCAGGTACAGAAGTTTTCTGCCACTTATCATCATTTTAGTCGGAATAATTGTTTTTGTTTTCGACAATGTAAACCAAAAAGTGCCTTCAGGCGAACATTATACACTGATAGAACTGATATCAATAGCAGTAAGTTTTACCGGCCTGATTATCCGAATCATCGCAGTAGGACATTCTCCGGCCAACACTTCAGGCAGAAACACCAAACTTCAGTTAGCCGATGAAATTAACATGACCGGCATCTATTCCACAGTGCGACATCCACTCTATTTGGGTAATTTTTTCATGTGGGCCGGAGCTGTTATCCTGATTGCGAATGTATGGTTTTTTGTAATTTTCGTGCTGGCTTATTGGATTTATTACGAAAGAATTATGTATGCAGAAGAGCAATTTCTACGCAGAAAGTTTGGAAAACCTTATGTTGATTGGGCGGAAAAAACACCATCTTTCTTTCCATCATGCAAAAATTCAATTAGGTCTGCTTATCCTTTCAGTATCAAAAAGGTATTGAAGAAAGAGAAAAACGGAATTTTGGCTATTTTTATTCTGCTGTTTATTTTCCACAACATCAGATTATCGTTTGTTTCAGGTGATGTTCATATTGTAAATGACTGGGTGCTCTGGTGTTTGGTTGTTTCGGGGTTGATGTATGTTAAATTGAAATTGATAAAGAAGTATTCGACTTGGCTTGATGAGTCAGGTAGATAAACATATTGATATTTAGTTATTTTATTTCATATTCGGCCGTCTGGTATTCAAAACACCAGACGGCTTTTTTTATGCCTACAAAAATACTTCTAGTCGTTCTGATTGTTATATTGGTATATTTGTCCATATTTGACATTTTTATGTCCCAAATTGATACTGCTAATTTCTATTCAGACATATCTTTGCATGCATGATTTATTGAGGAGGTTAAATATTTTTTTATCTTTTTGTAAATAAAATCAATATATTTTCTTGATAGTAACGTTAAAAGTTTAATAACTGAAAAAACTGATTTTATGTTAAAACACAAACTCTTTTTTCTTTTTTGTTTTGTTATTGCATCAGCAATTGTCCAGGCACAGATTCGTGTTTCGGGTATTGTTTCTGACAGCAACAACGATCCGCTTATAGGTGTAACCGTCAAGGTTATTGATACTAATGTGGGTACCATTACCGATTTAAATGGCAAGTACGTTGTCAATGTGCCTGCTGGAAAAAATTCACTGGAATTTTCTTATACTGGCTTTAATACATTGAGAATGCCTGTCAATAATCAGGAATATATCAATGTTATCCTGAGAGAATCCATTAAAGAATTAGAAGAAGTGATGGTAATAGGTTATGGAGCTATGAAAAAGCGGGATATAACCGGTGCCATCAGTTCAATATCAGCACGGACAATTGAAGAAAAAACACCTATCAGCATTTATGATGCTTTGCAGGGGCAATCATCCGGGGTGCAAATTATTACTGGTAGTGGTGCTCCTGGTGAAGGTTCTGAGATTCGCATTCGTGGTGTTTCTACTTTCGATGAAGGTGCCAGTCCGCTTTTTGTGGTGGATGGTGTTCCGCTTGACAATGTAGATAATATCAATCCTAATGATATTGAAAGTATCGAGGTGTTGAAGGATGCTGCATCAGCTGCTATTTATGGTTCGCGTTCGGCTAATGGTGTAATTTTGGTAACAACAAAAAAAGGTGAGAGAACACGCCCCAGGGTGGATGTCAGATATTTACGAAGCTACAGTACTTTATCTCGAAGCATGCCAAGAGCAAATGCTGATGAAAGAAGATATTATGATGATGTACGTAAACAGTATTTAGTTGGAGGAGATTATCTTATCAATATTGTTGACTCTCTGGCTTATATTACCAACCAGGATTTGGATATTGTAAACCTATTGTTTCGCCCTGCAACAAGGGATCAGCTTGATTTTAGCGTGTCAGGTGCTTCAGAAACATTTAATTATTATATGAGTACCGCTTATCTAAAAGAAAATGGAATTATTGTCAATAGTGATTTCGATAGGATTACCTCTAGAATAAATACAGAGTATAAACCATCAAAAGCTTTGACAGTAGGGAGTAAAATTCAATTTGCTTTTTCATCCAAAAATGGTATTGATGAAGATGGCGTGTTAAATTCATTGTTAGTTAAACCAGCTTATCTGGCAATTTTAAATCCAGACGGAACTTATGTGCCAAACATCAGTGCACGACGTAATCCACTCGCGGTCGCCATGACCGATGTGAATAAAGCTCAAACTTACAGAGCATCCATGTATGAATATGTTGATTGGAAACTGTCAAATAAAATTAAACTTAATTCATCCATTCAGATGAATTATTATCAGGAAAGATATCAGAGAAGAAGGGCTTCAACACAATTGTCAACAGAAGAAGCCGGAACACCAAACAGTGGTTCACGCGACCGTACCCTAATCAATTATGACATCACCAATGAAAATTATATGACGTATAATGATACCTGGGCGGATTATCATGATATAACTGCCATGATGGGAAACAGTATCAATTTTTGGGGAGTTGAAAGATTGAATATGCTCGGTATGAATATGACATCTGATATCATATATACCCTGAATGCTGCTTCTTCGTTTGATGCAAGAAATACTTCAACTAACCTCTCAAGAAGTGCAATGTTGTCTTACTTTGGGCGGTTGACTTATGGTTACAAAGGAAAATACCTGGCCAACTTCAATATGCGTTACGATGGTTCATCCCGATTTGGAAAAGATAATCGCTGGGGTGCATTCCCTTCGGGTTCGTTAGGATGGAGATTTTCTGATGAACAATTCATGCGTTTTTCAAGACAGGTGCTGAATGACGGTAAGTTAAGAGCAAGTCTCGGTGTAACTGGTAATCAACGTATTGGTGACTATGATGCATGGCAATTGTACAGTCCCAATTATATTTATGAAGGTGTTTCCGGTATTGCTGCCAGTAACTTATCCGACAGAAATCTGGGGTGGGAGAGTACTACCCAATACAATGGAGGTGTCGATCTGATTCTATTCAAAAACAGGGTAAGGGTTTCTATTGATTACTATAAGAAACTGACAGATCAATTACTTGCAAGAGTGGAATTGCCTAAAGAATCAGGATTCCAGACTACCAGAAGAAACGTTGGTGCTATGACTAATGAAGGTATTGAAGGATCAATCGATTTTGATATCATTCATAAAACTAATTTGAAATGGTCGGTTAATTTCAATATGGCCAATAATAAAACGATCATTACAAGAGTAGCCGACGATATTCCATTTTACCGTGGTATGCACGATGCTATTTATGTGCAACCCAATGCTCGTCTCGGAGAGTACTACGGCTATAAGTATCAGGGGATTTTTGCATTTGACGAGTCTAATGCTTTTACCCCGGATGGACAAAGGTTAACTCCTGTTTTCTCAAATAGTGTATTCCAGAATACGTATTATCTTGGAAATCAACCTTACTCCGGAATTGTTGAACAAAAAAAAGCTGCCAATGGGGATGTTCTGCTAGGTGGTGATGTAGATTTGGCTGATACCAACGGAGACTGGATTATTGATTTAAATGACAAGCAGGTAATTGGTTGTGCTCAACCGTTTTTGTACGGAGGATTCGGTACTAATCTTACTGTTAAGAGTTTAACGCTTTCCATGACGTTTTATTATTCACTCGGCGGACAGATATACAACTATGCTCAGGCACGTCAAAACTCCTTTGAATTTGATGGTGTAACTCCTACACCTTATGCAATTCAAAATATGTGGACCAAACCCGGTGACGACGCCATCTTTGCGGTGCCGAAAAAGAGTGAACATAATCGTTTAGCCCCGTCAGATTTCTTCCTCGAAGATGCTTCTTATGTCAAATTGAAGTCGGCCAGGATTTCCTATCGTGTTCCGGGATCAAAACTTGAAAAAGTTTTTCTTAAAGGAGTTAATGTGTACGTCTATGGTAATAATCTCCTCACTTTTACGAATTATTCGGGCTATGATCCTGAATTTAGAGGGGGAGGTGATGCCTTGACTTTGGGTATAGACCAGAACAGTTATCCTCGTAAACGAGAATTTGGTATGGGATTAAATGTTAATTTCTAAAATGTTGACCATCATGAGAATATATAGAACAATTAAGATTAAGATTTTCGGACTAATGCTGCTATCAGGATTGAGTTCATGTGATCTACTGATACAGGAACCAATAAGTGACCTGACTTCAGAGAGTTTCTGGAAATCACAGAGGGATGCTGAAGTTGGCGTTGCAGCCATCTATTCATCTATGTCATCAGCTCTATCCCGGGGTTTATGGGACTGGGGCGAACTCAGGGGTGAAAGTTTTTTGCCGCACGAAAAAGAAGCTTATGATCAAGGGGAATTGATTTTTAATAATATACTGAATGATAACAATGCGACCCTGTGGACGCAGTTATATCAGGTAATTGGTCAGGCCAACTCCGCAATCAGGTATATTCCTGAGATTACCATGACGCCTTCATTGAAAAATCATTTGCTGGCTGAGGCATATACACTTCGTGCTTGGGCATATTTTTATGCTGTAAGGGTTTGGGGAGATGTTCCGCTTTTTGTTGAACCGCTGGAAGAACTAGGACCCGAGATGTATCGCCCAAGAACTGATAAAGATTATATCCTTGAGAATATCATTCTGGTTGATTTGGAAAAAGCCTATTTGCTCATCGATAGAACATCTGTTAAACGTACACGTGTGAATGTGGCTGCAATTTGTGCCATGTTGATGGATGTGAATGCCTGGATGCACCGTTACGAAAGGGTTGTTACACTCATGAATGAAAGGGTGAATGGATTAAATGCGAACAACTGGAATCTGATTGCAACTACTCCGACAAATTTCAGAAACGATTGGCGGGGCATTTTCATAGAAGATCCGGTGCTGCCGGTATCACGTGAAGTTCTTTTCAAAATGGCTTATGAAGTTTTCGGAAATGGAATCAACAATGCAGTAAGTTACTTTGCCAGTTCACAACCTAAAGTGTGGGTTTCATCTTATGTGAAAAATAGTTTGTACAATGCAAATACAGACATGAGATACGGTTCGACGCAATGGGAGAATATTGATACTCAGAACTCAAAATTAAACAGAAAATTCTGGTATAACAGTACCGTTTTTTCGGGTACAACAGGTCGGGACGTTGACTTGGTCATGTATCGTTATGCCGACATTGTATTGTTGTATGCAGAAGCACTTGCGATGAACGATAATTTCAGTGAAGCGGTATATCAACTAAACCGAATCAATACACGCGCCGGTAATGCTACTTATTTTACAGCCGATTTTGTGAGTCAGGAAGAATTGATTGATGCGATACTGCAGGAACGTCACCGGGAATTTATTGGAGAAGGTAAACGTTGGTTCGATTTGGTGCGGTGCAACAGAACTAATTTGCTTGAAGTACGTAATAATATTGTGATTACACCAACTCAGATTTATTTCCCGATTCATCGTGACCATATCAACCAAAATCCTTTGTTAGAACAAAATCCATATTAAAAACTGCAAAATCTTCTATTTATGAAACATATAATTTTAATATCATTGAGTATTGTCTTGCTGTTTTCCGGATGTCTCGGCATTCCCGAAGATTATGATTATGCTCCTGCGAATAAAAGTAACGTGGTGGAGATGACGACCTGGGATTTCATCAAATCTCGACCGGATGTGTTTTCGGAATTTACGGATGCAATTCGTAAAACTGGCATTGACACAACCTTATATTATTCATCGACAACAAAATACACATACTTGTTGCTCAATAACAGTGCGATGGGGAGTCTGAATGCTATTTTAGGTTCTATTACTCCTTCAAATAAAACAAGATGGGAGAACCTGCTGAAATATCATATTATTGATGGTTATTATCATGGATTGGGTGTGCTGAATTTTGATCCGACACCAGTTGTGACACTGTGGCGTTCACCGGATGCCTACATGAGCCTTCAGCTTGAAAATAGAAATTCATTTAATTATTCGAGGCTGATCGTGAACGGATTGGATCCGGTGACACAGAGTTTAACAACCTCATTAAAATATGCTGTAACTTCGAACCTGATGTGTACCAATTCGATATGTCATGTATTGAACAGACATGCAAGACCGGTTAATAACAATACATTCAACTAATTTATAGAAATTAATCATCATGAAGATAAAAGAATTTATATTATTATTTGTCATACTGTTTGCCGGTTGTAAACCTGATCCAATCGATTTTGACGCATTCGCAGAACCTCGGATTGTATTCATGGTAGATAGCTTGTTGGTTGATCTGAATGCTGCCAAAGTTCCGGAAATTGTATCTGTGATTCAGGCTGAAGCAGGACTTACCACTGTTACACAATATGTAATCAAATCTGAAGATTCGGAAACGATGTATGAGAATCCCATCACAATTTTTCCAAATATACATAGTTTCTCTGTTTCAAAATTGATTCCTTATACTGAAGATGTTGTAGGATTCAAGGTAGAAGCAAAAGACAGGGCAGGACGGATTGTGTCAGCCACGTTGCCAATCAGGGTTGTCCCCCTGAGGGATGCACCGGTTGTAACTTTCCGCGTGAATGGTGTTGAATCAACAGTAGTTAATTATCGGGAGGGTGATCCGATGCCGGTTATCGTAATCAATGCTTCAAGTGAAGACAAGTTGATGGCTTTTGCAGTATCCAGGGTGGTAAACCGTGTTGAAAGTCCTATCTTAATAGAAGGAAAGGATACGATTAAGTTTAATGCACAGGAAAAATCATATCAGGTTGACCTGAGTGTTGATGGATATCAGTTTCTGCCAAGAACTACTGCCGTTAAAGTCTATGTGTCGGCAGGCGATCAAAGCAAACCGAAAATTAAGGTAGCAACCTTGAAAGTTGAATTTGTTGAAATCCCGGGACCTGAAGTGGTATTTGCCGGTGGAACATCAATGAGTGCAAATGAATTTACGAATATCACCATTGCAGGTAATATTACGGCTGATGCAAAAATAAAGCAAGTTAAATTTTTGAGAAAAAAATCCACCGGTAATGTGTTGCTGAATGATGTTAATTTGTCTCCATCACAGTCGACATATCCATTCTCTATTCAATTAGATCGGGTTGTCATGAATGATCAGGGCTTGATAGTTGAAGCTACTGACGAGAATAATAAAACGACAACATTTACTTGTACGGTCAATGTGGTTGAAGTAGCACCGGCGCCTGCTGTAACTGTAAATCAAGCAGTAAATGATTTTAATGGATATGATTTAGGTCAAAATATTGACCTGACAGGTAGCATTGTAACACTTAGCGGTTTTCAATCGGTTGATTTTGTGGTGTATGATAATACTGGAACAATCATTCAAAGATCTCCAATTAGTTATTCCGGAAACAATATATCGCTGAATGCATCTTTCATTGCAACCAAAGCAACCCGGAAAGTTGGTGTTGAAGTTGTGGATGTAAATGATAAAATTACAAATGTCTATCGTGATGTTCATGTCGGCTACTATTATGCACGGGTGCTGATGTCGATGGCGGGTGAAGATGCCAAAGCTACTTCCGATACAGGACCACTTCCCGGACCATTCTTCTCGGCGAAAAACCGGAAAGCAATGAGTTATCTTGAAGGTAAAGCTGCGCCTATGGAGTGCGATGTGGCTTTCCATACCCAATCAAGCCATGGTGCCGTACGTGTTGGTAACATGACTTATGCAAGGGGCTCAGCAAAGTTTACCGGACACACGAAAATCAATGCAGGCATGGATACCTGGGGTACATCAACGAATTATACTGTAAAAACAATTTCTACCATCAACCGTGCTGATTTTGATGAAACAACAGTTGATCACCTTGAGGGATTAACATTAACAGGTAGTTCTGAAACTCCGGTTATCGCATCCGGAGCATTCCCAAACCCAGTTGCGGCTAATATGGTAGTTGGATATGAGGCTCAAATTGACGGACAAGCTAAAAAAGTCGTGTTTATTTATGATGTGTTTGATAATATGCCGGCTGATAAATCTGCATCTACATTCTATATTAAAGTGAAAATTCAAAAGTAAAATAGTGCCGGTCAGGGTAAAAAAAATATCCTGACCGGATATTAGAATGATTAATTACAACCGGAAAATTTGATTTATGAGAAAAGTTATTCTTTTCATATTGATTTCACTGATGATTCATGCTAACAACCTGTATGCCTCAGATGTGTTAATACTCGAAAATCCGGGTTTTGAAACGGCATGGACAGGGTTGACAGATTTTGGAACTCCGGAGGTCATTTTGAAAAAGGTGTCGGATGTAGCCACAAATGTCACAGGATGGAAAGGTGATGTAGGTAATGGGAATCTGAGTGTTTATCAGGGATCTGGTCGCACCGGAAATCATTCGGCTGTATTAATCAATACTCACGTAACCGGGGGTGCCAGATTTTACAACAACAGTATTCTCTCGCTAACTAAAGGTGCCAGATATAGGCTGACTTTTTTTGCGCGTGGTTCAGCAACCCTCGTGAATGTAAGTTTGTTTCAATCTGAAGTTCGTCCTACTATAGCTCAGGTTGCAGGTCCGCACCCGGCAGGAATATACGATACTTCAAAAAACACCAACTCAATTCTTACATATGGTTCCGTATGGACAAAACATGTGTATAATTTCACGGTTCCAGAAGATGCTGCATACACAGATTATAAATTGTACTTTGCTTTCTATGGATGTACAGCTCCTGCAATTGACGGCAGTAACTTGAACAACCTGTTTATGATTGATGATGTAACTCTGGAACATCATGTAGATCCAGTATCGCAGGATACTTCATTGGCTGTAATAGGAGAAATTTCAGCAGGAATGCTCGAAAGATCCTTGAATTTTCGTTTAGCTATCAGGGCAGAAGAGGGTTCTCGTTCAGGGGTATATATTTATAATAGCAGGTCAATTACAACTTACCTCAGTAATCCGGTTAAACTTGCAGCCCGCATTGCTTTGCTCGGCATCAAAGATGTTTATTTGTCGGCAACAGCTGGGTCATTGACCGGTTCAGATGCAGCCCGCTACAACTGGATAAAGAATTTTAATCAGGCAGCTCACGAATATGGTCTGAAAATATGGGCGCTTCGTCTGGCTAATTACAATCACTTTGTAAACGACAATCTTATTTTGCAAGACTGTGCTCAGGTGTTGGCGTTTAACAACGGTGTCGCTCCTGCGCAGCGTTTCGATGCTGTTTCGGCCGATTGGGAACCCCATGTGTTAAAGGAAGGTGGAAGTGATACACCATCATCATTAACCTATTTTTGGGATAGCAATAACAATTACGGTATTGGTAATTCTAATGATTTGTTGCTGCAGCGTACGCATAACATGTTGGCGCTTGCTAAAAACAATCTGAATGGTTTGCCTTTGAATGAAGCCATTCATTATATGTACCAGAATAATTTCAATGCAGGTCTGCTCTCGCATGGTAGCACACCACAATTTCTGAACGATTGCGAATACGTAACCGCAATGATTTATACCGATACAAGAGAAAAAGTATGGCAGCGTGGCTTGTCGGTTATCGATAGTGCAAATGATTATCCGGCCAGTGTAAGTATATGTGTTAAAACGAGTTTGAATACCTATGGGGATGGGGGGGATGAAACGACTTCATTACACCCTAAAGGTTGGGCTTATCTGGTTGATGCCATGCATTATTTATATTCGCAGGGTGCTGTTAAACCTGCTTTCAGGGGAATTGATTTTTTTGAGTTTGAAGGATTAGAAATGATGTGGGATGACGGCGGTACACCGATAAGTATCACAACACTGCAAAATGCTAAAGATTTTCAGGCAGATAAACTGATGTCTTATAATAAGGTTACGTCATCACTTGTCTTTAAAGCATTCGATGCAGATGCGCGATTTGAATTATTCACCCTGCAGGGTCAACTTCTTCAAATCAAATCAATAGATGGTGCTGAGGAAGTATCTTTAATACATATACCTGATGGTTGCTATATTGCCAGGCTAATTTTCGATGCCGGTTTGCCGGTTCAATATAAATTTATAAAATAAAATTTCTATTATTTACTTATTAAAAAAATACGAATATGAAAAAACTTTTATTCCTTTTGACTTTGAGTGTGCTTTTAAGCGTATCTGCAATGCAAGCAGCTGATGTGTTGACATTGGGCAATGCTAATTTTGAAACTGCATGGACAGGTTTGACTGATTATGGAGACCCGGAAGTTATTCTACAAAGAGTTGGAGCAATAGCTACAGGTGTAACAGGCTGGACGGGTGATGCCGGTAATGGTGGATTGACAATCTATCAGGGTCCCGGGCATACTGGTAGTAACGCTGCTGTGTTAGCTAATCCTCATGCTTCCGGTGGTTGCAGGTTCTACAATAATTCAGTTATGACTTTAACGAAAGGGGCTCAGTATAAATTAACTTTTTATGCAAGGGGTACTGCAACTTTGGTGAATGTTAGTTTATTCCAATCAGGCAAAAGACCTACAATCGGAGAAGTACAGGGCCCGAATGCAGGTGGTGTTTACGACCCTTCCAAAACAGCAAATACGCTAATTAATTTAGGTAGTACCTGGACAAAGATGGAGTATTTTTACACAGTTCCAGTTGCATCAGCATTCACGGATTATAAATTGTATTTTGCATTCTATACTGCACCTACTCCTGCTCTTGATGGTAGCAACCTGGAAAATGTATTTATGATTGATGATATTACATTTGAATCGTATGTGGATAATACGATTGCTACGCTTACCGAAATAACAGTTGGAGGAAAGGCAATCAACAATTTTAATCCCAATACCGTCACTTATAACATCCTGACAAACAACTCAATCATCCCAACAGTAGCTGGAACTTCAACAGATGCAAATGCAACCGTTGTTGTTAGTGAGCCGGTTACAGTTGGTAACACCATAACGTATGAAATTGAAGTTACCGCAGCTGATGGTGTAACAAAAAAACTATACACAGTAATTTTTAATGTGACAAATGATGTTGTTCTTCAGGGATTTACTTCGGATGTAATTCCTACAGGATGGATCTCAAGCCAAACAGCAGGTGTTAATGACTGGATGATTGATGTAAATGCTAATTACAACAATGGCTTATATATGGGTTCAAATTCAATACGCATCAGAGGTGGTTCTGATCCTGCCATTACTTCAGGCTGGTTGATGATTCCTAATTTGGATTTGCCGGATGTAATGACTTTCTACCTGAAAACCAGAGATACCGGAACAAGTACTTTCTCTGTTTATAAAAGACCTGCAAGTGAAGATACATTTACCGATTTCTCGGGATGGACTTTGTGTGAAACCTTTGAAGCCCCATATGATGCTACGTTTACTGCAAAAACAGTGAGCATTAACAGCAATCAACACACTGATGTATTGTTCTATGTAGAAAAAGAAAATACAAAGATTCCATTTGGATTGGATGATATCCGCATAACTATGAAAGATACAACAACCGGGACTACACAAATATCTGCTTCAAAAGTTATATTCAATACATCTAAAGGTCAATTGTATTTTGAAAGTCCAGAAGATATCAATTATGCAGTAAGAACTTTAACAGGTGTTACTGTAAAAAGTGGTCAGGGAAATCATGTAACACTGAGATTACCGCAGGGTTTCTATCTTGTTGAAACAAACGGTAGTACCCAGAAAATAATTGTACCGTAAAGATATTATTTAGAGCTTTTCCGGACAGTTCTGTGTAACAAGACTGTCCGGAAATTACTTCTTCGTTGATAAAGCATCAAGGTATGGTTTGATTTAGCTCGTTTTTAGCTAAGTGTGATTTTTTTGAGGTTTATTTAAGTTGATAATATTTTTGATATGAATAAAAGAAGTGTCCTGGTGGTGTTGATAGTATTAATGTTTTCCTCAGTTTTCGCAAGCTCCCCGGGTTTAATACCTGTTCCGGAGTCGTATGAAATGAGACGAGGCGAATTTGTTTTTTCTCCCAAAACATCCATCATACTACAACCTGATAATGAGGCTATGCGCAATGCAGTTGTGTTGTTTCAGGAGTTGTTTGTTACTACAGCATCATATCCACTGAATATTATTCAAGGAAAATCAGGTAAAAATGTAATTGTTTGTCGAATTGATACGCAGATAAAAGGAAACGAAGCATATTATCTTGATGTTACTACGAACAAGCTTGAAATCAAAGCATCAACGCCAACAGGCATCTTTTATGCATTGCAAAGTATCAGGCAGTTACTTCCTCCTGAAATCAATGCTGATAAAAAGGTTGCAGGGGTAAAATGGTCGGTACCTTGTTTAACTGTTAAAGATGCGCCGGCTTTTGCCTACAGGGGCATGATGCTAGATGTAAGTCGTCATTTTATGTCTAAAGAGTTTGTTATGCGCTTTATCGACATGCTGGCTTTTCACAAACTCAATACTTTTCATTGGCATCTGACCGATGATCAGGGTTGGAGAATTGAAATTGAACAATATCCAAAACTAACTGAAATTGGAGCTTTCAGAAGGATGGAAATAGATGGACATAAGAATGCGCCCGATTGGAAATGGAAAATGGTTGATCATGGAGGGTTTTATACCAAAGATGACATTAGGGAAGTAATAGCTTATGCCAATAAACGTCATGTCAACATTATTCCCGAGATTGAACTTCCGGGGCACGCTTTGGCAGCATTATCAGCTTATCCTGAACTTTCTTGTTCAGGCGGACCGTTTGAGGTGGTCGGTCGTTGGGGTATATTTCACGATATTTATTGTACAAAGGAAGAAACAATGGTCTTTCTTGAAAATGTACTCGCCGAGGTTGCTGAACTTTTCCCGGGTGAATACATTCATTTGGGTGGTGACGAAGCTCCCAAAACCAGGTGGAAACGTTGTAAGGCTTGTCAGGACAGGATGAAAGCAGAAGGGATTTCAGATGAAACGCAATTGCAGGCTCATGTCACCGCACGTATGGAAAAATTTCTTAACGCAAAGGGTAAAAAGGTTATCTGCTGGGATGATGCAGTCGAAGCTGAAGTTTCTAAAACAATTACTGTCATGTCATGGCGCAGTGAAGAAGGTGGAATTGTTGGTGCAAGACGGGGCAATCCGGTCATCATGACACCTCACAAATCCGTGTATTTTGATTATTATCAGGGTGACAGGGAAACTGAACCGCTTACTATCGGAGGAAATCTTCCATTAGAAAAAGTTTATGCATATAACCCCATCCCGCTGGTTTTATCAGTAGAGGAAGCTAAATTAATAAAAGGTACCCAGGCAAATGTGTGGACAGAATACATGCCAAATGAAAAGCATGTGGAGTACATGGTCTTTCCACGCATAGCGGCTTTGGCTGAGGTAAGCTGGTCGCCACAGCATAATAAAAACTATGATGATTTCATTTCCCGCTTGAAAAAAGTAATAAAGCATTATGATGCTTTGAATATAAATTATAGAAAATTAGATTGAATATATATATGTGTAGAAGGAATGTGTTGAAATTGAACAGATTAAAGAAATTAGTGCTGTTTTTGTTTTTATCGATCGGATTATCCCCGGCTTATGCTGTGGAAAAAGATTTTAAAGTTAAAGGATTTCACCTGGACTTGCGTTCACAGGTGATGACTATGCCGGCATTGAAAGCATTTGCCAAAGAACTAGCCGATTATAAGATTAATACGCTGGTCATGGAGTGGGAGGCAACTTTCCCATATGATGATAATGCAACCATCAGTAATCAGTATTCTTACAAACCCGATGAAGTCAAAGATTTTATCGCCTATTGTACGACTCTGGGAATTGATGTCATCCCTATTCATCACTGTTTTGGACATGTGGAGTGGATTCTGCGCCACGATCGTTATCGTCATATCAGCGAAGACAGGAAAGAAGTTTCGCAGGTGTGCCCAATGAAGGTGCACGATGCTGTGCCTATTTTCAAAAGTATGTTCAGGGAGCTGGTTGCATATCATCCTTCTCAATATTTCCATATAGGTGGTGATGAAACTTATTTGTTAGGTTCTTGTGATGAATGTCAGGTAAAGGTTAATGAAGAAGGTAAATCAAAATTGTTTGTCGATTATGTAAAAGCAATGTGTGAAATTGTAACTGAGTTGGGAAAAATACCGGTGCTTTGGGCCGATGTTATCCTGAAGTATCCAGAAGCCATTGCTGATATGCCGGATAATCTTATTTACGTTGACTGGAATTATGGTTGGAAAATCAACCATTTTGGAGATATGAAAAAATTATACGATGCCGGTGCGACCATGTGGGGAGCTCCCTCAATTCGATCGAGTCCGGATAATATGAACCTGACTACCTGGCTGACACACTTCAACAACCAGCGTGATTTTATTCCGTATTCTCGTGAAAATGGATACGAAGGTATCATCATGACTTCGTGGTCAACTTCGGGACTTTACAGTTTTAAATACGACCGCGGTTGGGAAATTCAGGACATGGAACAGGTGAGAAATGTGTATCCGCTGAATGGATTTCGTATCTTGCTGGCTGCATACGGAAAATCAGTTAATCAAACTGAACCTCTGAATCCCGAAAAATTTGTTGTTGAGTATGCTCAGGATCGTTTTGGATTGAGTGAAAAGGAAGGTTATGCGCTTTGGGAGGTATTGAAAGACAGACAGGATATTGTACATTCAGGTAAAAATGCGAAGGGTGCAACTGCCGCAGATATGTTGCAACAAGCAACCCTGATGCGTGATAAATTATACACGTTAAAGCCCAAGAATAATAAAACAGAGTTTGAACATTTTAAACTGATGTTTGATATTCGGGTTAATTATCTTAAATTTAAAGCGTTGGAATCCATTTATCAATCGGAAGATTATAGCCGTTTAAAAGCGAAGGAACTGCTTTCCGGGATAAATGAAATTATCAAAACCGAATTGAAACTTGACAAACGTTTTGTTTCTTTACAAAAAGGTTTCATTACTGACAGGGAGATTGCTCATCAGAATGAAATCAGAAAACGGAAAATGTTTGTCGTGAGAGATTTTTTATCAAAACAAATACATTAAGTCTGAACATTAAATGTACACATCATGAAAAAATCAATTATGTTGCTGGGTATCATTGCTTTTGTGTCAACTTTGTTTGCTAACACCCCGGAAAAACTGGCTGAGGTTGATAATCAGATGCTTGAAAAAGCCAAACAATTTAAAGATGCGATTGCAACTTCAAAAGGATACAAAAGTGGTGTTTATATTTATCAACGTCGTTCAGTAACTGATTATCAGCAAAATCCTGAAAAGTTAGTAGCCCGACTTGCTTTGCTTGGGTTTACCGATATTTATTTGGGTGTAAACCGCTGGTTGAATTCAGGTAACAGAGATGAAGAGCGCTGGCTTGTTACTTTTAACACAACGGCACACCGCTTTGGAATGAAAGTGCATATACTGACACTTAGCAGTTCGCGTTTATGGGTTGATAACAAAAGGATTTTTGATGATGTTAAGCAAGTAATTGATTATAATTACTCTAATAAAAAAGAAGTACGTTTCGATGGAATTTCCGCCGATTTGGAACCTCACATCATGAAAAAAGGTCATGTGGAACGACCCAAGGATTTGTTGTGGGAATGGCACGGTACTGATAATTATGGTGTTGGTAGGGACAATGATAAACTTTGTGAACGCATGGTGGATGTAATGGCCAGATCCAGAAAAGAAATGGGTAAAAAAATGGAATTTAGTCAGGCACAAGGTTTTTTCATTCAAGGCAGGTACGATAAGGGAGAATTGTCGTGGGGAAGTGCTCACCAAATGCTGGAACATGTTGATCAATTGATCGTGATGGCATATAATTTCAGACCGACTCGGGTGTTGGAAATGGCTATGCCATCACTTCAAAACGCAAAGAATTTCCCCAAGAGCATAAGTATCGCCATTAAAACAAGTATGGATACATATGGTAGCGAAGGTCCGGTAACTTCTTTCCAACCTCAGGGATGGGATTATATGATTGACGGATTGAAGTTTTTGGTTGAAAAGGCCTCTGAATACCCATCATTCCGTGGAATAGATGTTTTTGAATTTCAGGGGCTGGAGAAAATGTGGGACGGAACAGCTGTTGCCGATAAAAGAACCAATTACGAAAAAACCGACAGTCATTGAGCATTATTAAAAAGCAAATTGAATTGAATGAATAAAAGGTTGTTATATACAAGGTTGTTGTTGTTTATGTTTATTATCCTTAGTTCTTCCTGCAATACGGAAGAACCAGGGATAAATCATCCTATCTTGATTGAAATCGAAACTTCATTCGGTCGTCAGGATAGCTTGCTTGCTGATGCGGCAGGCATTTCTTATGATATGATGGAAGCTGCGATTCCTTTTCGTACGGCTTTGAGAAATGACCAGCTATATAGGTCGGCTGTGTATGTTTATGATTCAAAGTCGGTGACAACCTTTCTTGATAAACCACAACAACTAGCTGCCCGTATCGCCATGCTCGGGATTAAGGATGTTTACATGAGTGCAAGCAGAAATGCCATGAGTGGTTCTGATGAAATACGTGCAAACTGGCTGCGGTTGTTTAATAAAGCTGCTCACGAATATGGATTGAAAGTGTGGGCATTGCGTATGGCATCATATGCGCAGTTTGCTGATGATAATCTTATCATAGAAGAATGTGCCAGAGTACTCGCTTTCAATAGTGCAGTAGCTCCCGGTGAACGTTTCGATGGTGTTTCGGCCGACTGGGAACCGCATGTGTTAAAAGAAGGTGGTGCTAATACACCTCCGGGAATGACTTATTTTTGGGATAGCAGTAAAAATTATGGAATAGGCGGTTCAAATGATATGTTGCTGAAACGTACACTAGAAATGCTGAAGCTTGCACGTAATAATTTAAATGGTTTACCTCTCAATGAAGCAATTCATTACATGTATCAGAACAATTTCAATTCGGGGAATTTATCTTATGGTAGTACCCTGCAGTTTCTTAATGATTGTGAATATGTTACGGTAATGTGTTATACTGATACCAAAGAAAAAGTTTGGTCGCGTGGCTTATCTCCCGTCGAAAATGCGAAGAGTAAGCCTAAAAGTGTGAGTATTTGTATTAAAACGAGCTTAAATACCTATGGTGATGATGGTGATGTTACTACTTCACTTCACCTGAAAGGTTGGACTTATTTGATAAACTCACTAAATTATTTTTATACACAAGGATCATCCAAACCGGCATTCAGAGGAATTGATTTTTTTGAATATGAAGGGCTGGAGATTATGTGGCGTGATCATGTTCAGTAAAGAACCATAAAATCAATATAGATGGAAAAACAGGAAAGATTAGGTTCGTTGGATGCCTTGCGGGGTTTTGATATGTTTTTTATCATCGGAGGTGCAGCATTAGTTAAAGCCTTGTTTGGTTTATTTCCTTCCTCGTTATCAGACTTTGTCATCGGTCAAATGTATCATGTTGATTGGCATGGTTTTACGTTTTACGATATGATTTTCCCCTTGTTTCTATTCATCGCAGGTGTTTCTTTTCCCTATTCACTCGCAAGTAGCAGAAATAAATGTTTATCTGAAACAAAGATTATTTTCACAATTTTCAAAAGGGGGTTCAAACTCGTATTGTTTGGATTTATATTCAACGAAATATTAAAACTGGATTTTGAAAACATGCGATATGCTTCAGTGTTGGGACGAATAGGTATTGCCTGGATGATTGCAGCCCTGATTTACATGCATGTAAACGTAAAATGGTCGGTTATTATCAGCATGTCGATTTTGATTGGGTATAACCTGATCAATGTGTTTCTGATCAACCCGAATGCTCCGGCAGGTACTTCACCTTTGTCGATAGAGGGTTCTGTTGTTGCGTGGTTTGATTTAAACTACCTGCCGGGTAAAACCTTGCTCCCGACACATGATCCACTCGGAATTTTAAGTACTTTTCCGGCAATTGTTACTGCCATTCTTGGTATGCTAACCGGAACATTTCTGAAAAATGATGCCCGCATTGAACACAAAAAAGTGCTTATGATACTCTTATCATCTGTTTTTCTGATAGTTGCCGGATTGTTTTGGAATTTGTTCTTCCCGATTAACAAGATGTTGTGGTCAAGTTCTTATGTCGTCTTTGCGGGAGGGTTGAGCTTGTTGTTGTTAACGCTATTTTATTACGTTATTGATGTTCTGAAATTCAAAAAATGGTCATTCTTCTTCACGGTCATTGGATTAAACTCAATTACTGTGTATATGGCACAAAAAATTATAAACTTCAAACAAATTTCCGTATTTTTGGGTGCTGGAACAGTAAAGCATTTTCCGGAAGTCTATCAACCCTTGGTTTCTTCCATAGTTTACTTAGCTGTTATTTGGGGATTTTTATATTTTTTGTATCGTAATAAAATATTTTTGAAAGTCTGATTTATGCGTCGTTTTTATTTCCTGATACTGGGTGTGTTTTTCAGTGTAAGTGCTTACACTGATGTGAGTATTGAACAGTACAAAGATATTCAATACCGTACACTGACCTCAAAAAACGGGTTGACTCAGATGACGGTACTCGATATCATTCAGGATAATAAAGGATACTTGTGGTTTGCAACGCGGGATGGTATCAATCGATTCGATGGCAATCAAATTATCAGTTATAAAAACCTGATTGGAGAGGAGAAATCCTTGAGCAGCAACTATACAACAAGTTTTGCAATCGACAGGGATAACCGACTTTGGGTCGGAACGCACTATGGACTAAATGCTTACGATTACGTTAATGAAACATTCGATAGTTTTTATTATAATGACCCCGAGAAGTTAAATGATTACAACAGAATTCGGAAAATTATCATTGATTCTGAAAATAGGATATGGGTTGCAACCAAAGGTGGTTTGCTGTATTTTGATTCCGATGAGAAGAAATTAGTCAAGTGCACATCAATAAGTGCTCCTGTTCTAAGCATTTGTGAGTATGAAAAAAAAATATTAGTTTCTTACGAGTTCGGGGGACTATACTTGTTCGATACCAATACCAGAGAAAAGACACCAATAAACATCAAGGGAACTGATAAAAAGACAGTTTTTAGATCAATCTATTATGCTAAAAATGAAGACGTTTATTTAGGAAGTGACGGGCAGGGTTTATATAAACTAAACAAAGACCTGTCGTTCAACAAGCACTTCATAAATGAATCAAATAACCCCTTATCATTATCCAACAATACCATCAGAAGTATTACCGAAGATCAGGATGGAAATATTATTGTGGCAACATTTGATGGGATTTCTTTTTATTCTCCGGAGCGTGATTATTTTGTCAGGGTGAAAAGTCAGTCAGGTGAAGATGATAGATTCTCTCACTTCTCTTTTCACTCAATTTTTATAGATAATTCCGGAACACTTTGGGGTGGAACCTGGGCGGGTGGAGTAAGTTATGGTAATCCCAATTGGGAGGGTAATTCATTTAAAGTGTTAAATCCTTATCCCCAAAAACGTCAATTGGGAATTATCGGTCCGCTAATTACCGAGAAAGATGGTATCTGGATTGGAATTGAGGGGAGTGGTTTTGTTTTTTATAATCATGAAAAGAAAACGTATAAACATTTTAAATTGCCGGATGCAAACGGAGGTAATTTTCGAACCAATATCGTCACAGCTTTTGGTAAGGACATTCATAATTTATACGTAGGAACAAATAACGGTAATATAGCTGTATTCGACAGAAAATCGGAAAGAATTAAACAGATTTTTCGTGTGCCGGGTGAAAGATCTGTTATGAGTCTTTGTGCTGTAGGTGATGGATCTTTTCTTGTTGGAACAACAGGCGAAAAAAGCTTAATTAAATTTGATAGAGATGGTTTAATGACTGATGAGTTTTATGATCGGAAAGGAAGACGGTTTGATTTTGAATTTGTTAGGAGTATAGAGAAAATTGTTGATAATGAGTTTATTATTCTTGAGCGTAAGTATGGATATTATCGACTCAACCTGGAAACAAATGATATTCAGTTTATTGACCTCGCTGCGTATTCTAATTCGCCTAACGATGCCATTAACTGTTTGTACAAAGACAGAAATTCTCAGTTGTGGTTTGGGACGTATGAAAATGGATTGTACCGGATTGACTTACAGGGAAATTTATTGAATCATTTCATATATCCCGATCATCTCAATAGCAATACCATCAATGCAATTACAGGAGATGAAAAAGGAAATATCTGGTTTTCACAGCAAAATAATCTTACTCAAATTGATATTGTAACACTCAAGATTAAAAATTATACTTCTTTTGATATCAATGAATTTAGTTTGCGATCGGCATTGTATGCCAATGGTTTGATGTTTTTTGGAGGTGATAAAGGTCTTGTTACATTCGATCCTTCCAATTTGAATAAACGAAGTGCTGTACCTCCTTTGGTTATCAATAAACTAACTGTGAATAATATTACAGTTCGACCTGCTGAAATTGACTTTCGTAATGAAGAATTCAAATTGTCTTATAATCAGTCAAATATAATAATTGATTATACTGCGCTGGAGTATTTTTCGCCTAAGGAAATCAATTATGCCTACATGCTCGAGGGTTTTGATAAGAACTGGAATTATGTGGAGAATAATTTGCGGGCTTATTATACAAATCTACCACCAGGCAAATATAGGTTCTTACTGAAAGCATCGTTTAATGATGAAGTTTGGTCGAATGAAATGGTAATGATGGATTTTTCGGTTACTCCTCCTCTCTGGAAAACCTGGTGGGCATATTTGATTTATGTAATTGTTTTTTTGACAATTGTATCCGTTTTTATACATTATCTGAAAGTTGAACTTAGATTGAAAAACGATATCATTCTTCAAAAAGAAAAACAAATGAACATGGAGAAACTTCATGATGACAGAATGATGTTGTTCACTAACCTGTCACATGAGCTTCGAACGCCTTTATCTCTGATTATTGGCCCGTTAGAAAGTCTGTTAAGTGACTCAAAGTTAGCCGGTCGTGCGCAGTCATCGCTCGAATTAATTCTGAAGAATGCCAGGAGACTTTTGTTCATTGCAAATGAATTGTTGGACTTCAGAAAGAAAGAATCAAGCAATCTGGAGTTAAAAGTCGCTGCCGGCAATTTCTCTTTGTTTGTGTACGAAATTTTACTTTCATTTTCTCAATTAGCTGATCAACATAAGATTGAGTTGATTTATGAAGGGAAAGATGACGGTATACATCTTTGGTATGACCGCTTCTGGATGGAAAAGGTGTTATTCAATCTTTTGTCGAATGCATTTAAGAATACTCCTGATTATGGAAAAATTGAAATACTATCTCAAATAAAAAATTCTAATTATATCTTAACAATTAAAGATTCCGGAAAAGGCATTCCGGATAATCAGCTTGATGTGATTTTTGAACCATTTCACCAGGTACGAAACAGTGAAAATTATTCGAATGGAACAGGTATTGGACTGAGTCTCGTAAAAGGTATCATTGAATTGCATAGTGGCGTTGTGAAAGCGGAGAATAATACCGATGTTGGAGCAAATTTTACTATTTACTTGCCTTTGGGAAGATCTCATTTTTCTGATCAACAAATTATAGAAAATTATAAAAGCAGTGAAGAGATTTCACAGTATGCATATATAGACGATGAAGACTCAATTGCCAAAATCATTTCACTGGATAAGGGAAATAAAAAATCAGTTTTGGTAATTGAGGACAATAAAGACTTAAGAAATTACCTGCAACAAATTTTGCAAAAATATTATCATGTGTTTACTGCCTCAAATGGTGTTGATGGACTTGCGCTTGCGATGAATAACATTCCCGATATGGTGCTAAGTGATATCATGATGCCTAAAATGGATGGAATTGAACTGTGTAGAAGATTAAAAAATAGTGATAAAACCAGTCATATTCCGGTAGTGCTGCTCACAGCCAGGGCTTCTATTGCTCACGTTCAGGAGGGTTTGAATATCGGAGCTGATGATTATTTTATCAAACCATTTAATCCGGTTATTCTTATCAGTAAAATTGAAAATATTTTAAACTCCAGAGATAATCTGAAAAAATATTACAGTAAAACTTTTGGAGAAGAAATTTTGAAGCATGCAGTTACTAATGTGGATAAAGACTTTGTAAATAAGCTGTATTATACAATTGAGTCAAACATCTCAAATCCTGATTTCTCAACGGACATTCTCGGTAAAAAGATAGGCATGAGTAAAACAGGATTGTATAATAAAGTGAAAGAATTTGCAGGCTGTGCGCCAAGTGAACTGATAAAAAAAACAAGGATGGAGATGGCTGTAAAATTGCTTTCAGAAGGAGAAACACCCGTTGCGGAAATCGCGGTTAATCTAGGATTCAGGAGCAATTCCTATTTTTCAAGTTGCTTTAAATCAACTCATAATATGACACCAACTGAATATGTCAAAAATTTTAAAAAATAAACTTATTTGAATAACGAAACAAGAATAAGTTTTCACAAATAGAATTAAATAGTAAAAACTATAAAACTACTAAAATGAAAACAGCTAAGGTAAAGTATTTTAATGAACTTGATAAGGTTACAAGCGTCGAACAGGCAGCAAGCTTACTGGCAAAAAAACATGATTATGAATGGATTGACATAGTCAACTGGCCAACTTCTTTCTCATTGAAACCAGATTGTAAATTTATCATTGCCCGCTCATCTACTTCGATTTTCATACATTATATAGTCAATGAGAAACAAATAAAAGCCGTATTTACGAAGGATCAGGATCCGGTCTGGCAGGACAGTTGCGTTGAGTTCTTCTGTCAGATACCCGGCAATAAAACTTATTTCAATTTTGAGTTTAACTGCATCGGTACTTGTCTGGCAACAGAAAGAGTGAGCCGTA
Organism: Paludibacter sp.; assembly: GCA_030655595.1. Next base: position 1,376 of record JAUSNQ010000031.1, on the reverse strand, counting down.
CCGAAGATGTGAATCCGCTGTCACCTGATAAAATGTCGCAGATTAAGCGTTTTGCTTCTTTGGGAAATGAACCCTTTGAAGAAAAGAAAGGTGATTTCGACTGGACTTTAACCGTAGAAATCCCTTTCAGTGTAATTGGAGTTGACGCTGATAAGCTGCCAGAATTATTAAAAGCTAATTTTTATAAATGTGGGGATGAAACCTCTGCGCCTCATTATGTAAGTTGGAGTCCTATCACCATAGAAAATCCTGATTTTCACAGACCGGAGTTTTTTGGTGAGTTGGTGATGTAAATTGATATTATAGATGTACGGTGAATTTTATTCCACCCTCACCGTACATCTTTTTACAATCTCCAACGCAGTTGTCAGCGTTTTCAATTCCGAATATAGTTTTCCGTCTCATCCCGCATAATGACTATGCCCGACCAGCATAAAATCAACTTCTTTTCCTGATTCGTTGGTATTGATATTCGCTTCGTAAACCACTGCCGGCTGACTTGATGTTTTATATTCCTTGTCATCCGGAAATTTGTTGTTATGCCAGTATTCGTTCCAGTCCCACGATTGATTGATTTCAAGATATACTTTGTACTTACCTGAAAGTTTTTCTTTGGTTATCAGATGAAACACGAAAGAACCCGGAGGTGTTGCTCCGGTATAGGCATCGGGTACGGGCTGTTTGGGTGTGGGCATAAATGTACCATACTCGTTTTTTACTCCCCGCTGATGTGCCCAATAAGGAAGCGTTGCTGGTCGCTGTATTTCACCTGCCTGCCACATACCCGTTGACCGGTCGACTCTTTTGAAAAAGCCTTTGCCAATTGATTCTGCTACATAAAGAGTTTGAATATATCGACCGCTTTCGTCGGCTAACCAAATAGCCATCAATGGGTGATTGTGAGATTTTCCTTTTTCAAATTTGATCGTTAATATACTAATCTGATCTTTTTTTCCAAAAAGGTTGGTTGTTACCACATCTTGTTTACGTTGACTCATGATGTCCAAAGCGACATAAAGTATCAGTGAGCTGATGATGATTATTTTTTTCATGATGGATGGTGTTTAAAATTTTACAATAATTCCGATTGTTGGTAAAACTGTTCCCCCAACAATACCGATTTCTCTTAATTCATACCGATTAGCATCTTTTTCTTTGATTTGTCCGTCGGTACCCAAATTTGTATATATCGGTGCACTTTCGGATTTGAAATTATATACGTTTTGCACATCGGTGTACAAATTGAGTAGCCATTTTTTAAAATAAAATTCTTTGTCGATGCGAATATCAAACTGATGATTTGGCTTTAACCTCAAGCTATTGAAATTATCGTAATCAATATAAGGCAAATTGCTGATGTCCCAAGCCGTTTTTTG
>JAUSNQ010000082.1 GCA_030655595.1 Paludibacter sp. | reverse complement strand
ATCTCTAATTATTCCCACCGTGCGACCTAATTCTTCTAATATCAGCGAAACGCCTTTAGATTGTTGCAATTTAATAATTGCTTCTTCCCATCGTTTCACTAAAATTTTCAGTTCATTGTCTAGTTCTGCCACTTTTTTTTCTTCGGCAACTGTTCGTACAATAACACCAAAACCTTTCGGCTTGATGCTTTGAATCAGCTGTTTAAGTCGTATTCTTTCTTCTTCAGAATCAATTTTCTGAGAGACTGATACTTTATCAGCAAATGGAATCAGAACTAAAAATCTACCTGCGATAGAAATTTCGGCAGTCAGCCGAGGTCCTTTGGTTGAGATAGGCTCTTTGGCTACTTGCACCAAAATTTCCTGTCCCGTTTTGAGAACATCGCTGATTGAACCGCTTTTTTCTATTTCGGGTTGATACTTAACCTTTTGCATTGCAGGAGCTTTTTTACGGTCGCTCAGCACCTGCGTTGTAAAATGGTTGAGGGTGTTGAAATTGGATCCTAAATCAAGATAATGTAGAAAAGCGTCCTTTTCGAAACCAACCTCTACGAATGCTGCATTTAAACCGGGCATCAATTTCTTGACCCTACCTAAGTAAATATTTCCGACCGAAAATCGTTCTTCACGACCTTCACGGTTAAACTCCACTAAGCGTTTATCTTCGAGCAGCGCAATTGAAATTTCTGATGGTTGTACATCTACTACAAATTCGCTATTCACTTTATTATATGATTTAATGTTTTTGTTTTCGCTAAAACAAAAAACAAACTTAAAGAATTCATAAAGTCTTTAAGTTTGTTTTCAGGACTTTAAAATAAAGACCAATAGACAAGATTATTTCTTTTTATGCCTGTTTTTCCTTAGTCTCTTCTTACGCTTGTGCGTAGCCATTTTATGGCGTTTTCTTTTCTTTCCGCTTGGCATTTTTTCTATTCTTTATTATTTGAAATTATTTTACTACACTAACAAAAGTCTTCGCAGGCTTGAATGATGGAATATTGTGTGCAGGTATAATGATAGTAGTATTTTTCGATATATTACGGGCAGTCTTTTGAGCTCTTTGTTTGATTACAAAACTACCGAATCCTCTTAAATAAACATTTTCATTTTTAGAAAGAGAATCTTTGATTGTTTCCATAAAAGCCTCTACGGTTGCCAATACAGATGCTTTATCAATTCCTGTGTTCTTAGCAATTTCGTTTACGATATCTGCTTTTGTCATTTTAATAAGTTTTTATTCGTTAATATTAATAATTTATATAAATTCTTGGTTTTCAATTTTTCGAACTGCAAATATATTGCTTTTATTCTGATTGAAAAACATTTGGCGAATATTTTTTTCAAAAAAAGTCATATTTTTCAGAAATGCCATTATTATTTTGATATAAAAGTAATCTGTTGTTAATCAGAGTAGCGATTGCAAACAATTCATAAAAATGATAGAATCAAAATCAAAATATAGAAAATATAGTTAAGATTAATCATTTTCATAAAAAAGCAGTACATTTGCAGCCAAAAGGATAGTTTAGTATCATTATTGACAAATGAAGAATATTATTGAACCAATTGACAGGGAAATACTTAAAAGTGAACTTACTCCTGCAAAATTCTTAAGACCAACCAATAAGTCAGGAAACCAAATTTACATCATTACGGCACATAATTCACCAAATGTAATGCTGGAAATCGGTCGCCTCAGGGAATTGTCGTTTCGTGTGGGTGGAGGCGGAACAGGCGATGAAATTGATACAGATAAATACGATTATATGGAGAATCCATACAAGCAATTGATTGTATGGGATCCTGATGCAGAGGAAATTGTTGGGGGTTATCGTTTCCTACCGGGTGCTGATGTAAAATTGGATGAAAACGGTCAGCCCAAATTTGTGATGTCACATTTGTTTTTTTTCAACGAGCAGTTTGTAAAGGAATACATGCCTTATACCATCGAACTGGGTCGGGCTTTCGTGCAACCGGATTATCAGACCACTAAAATGGGTATGAAAAGTCTTTTTGCCCTTGATAATCTTTGGGATGGCTTAGGTGCATTAATTCATTCGGTGAAGGGCTCCAAATATTTCATAGGGAAAGTCACAATTTATAAGGATTTTCCATTACGTAGCAGAGAATTAATCTACGCCTATATGGCTAAACATTTTCCTGATCATGAAGGGCTTATCATACCGAAAAAACCTGTTAAAATCAGTACTGCAAATAAAAAATTAGCTAACAGTTTACTGACAGAAGATAAACCGACTGATGATTACAAACTGCTGATAAAAGCCGTGAGAAATGAAGGTGAGAATGTTCCCGCTATGTTCAACGCTTACATCGGATTAACGGATACCATGCGCGTTTTTGGTACTATCTTAGATCATGACTTTGGTTCTGTTTATGAAACCGGAATCATGGTCGTTATGGATGATTTGCTGGAAACAAAAAGACAACGCTATATTCAACCCTACGTCGAGTACCTGCGTAAAATGATGGATGAACGTGCTGAAGCCAGAAAACTACAGAAAGCTGAAAAAGCAAAACTCAAACTCGAGAAGGCAAAAAAGAAAGAAAAAAGAAAAGCAGAGAAAGTCAGAAAAGCAAAAAACGAAGCGTGATAATAAGTTGTTAGCTATGCTACTAAAAAGTCTCCAAAAATCAGTGATGATTATTGGAGACTTTCTTTGTGCGGCTGAAGGGAATCTAACCACACCCATTAAATATCAGATTTTGAGCGTTTTATTTTTGTCTATTTTTGTCTGATTGTGTATTTCTGTTTATTTATGTCTGTCAATTGTATAATTAGCTTTTATGCCTGTTCTTTTTATAAGATTGTCAATTGTATCCATTAATATTTCACTTTTATCTGCTAATTCTCCATCATCATAAACAGAAAAATCAACTACATCATTATCTTGGTGACCGTATTGGTTAATTATATCCAATAACTCAGATAATTGATTCTGAACACTATTTATTTCTACTATTAATTCTTTTTTTAGCATATTCATTTATTCAGAATTTCCAAATTATTCTCCCCAAAAACAAGTTTAAGTACCTGCTCTTTTTTATCAGATTGAAGCTTTATCTGTAAAACTGCTTCTACTGGTTCACGGTCTGACATGTCTTTCTTGACATATATATGAGGATATGTCAATAAATAAAGTGTGTCTACGCCAAGTGACTTTGCGATTTTCTCAAGTTCACTCACTTTTAGCTCACGTTTGCCAGTCTCAATGTTACTGACAACAGAAACATCAGCATCCAATGCGTCTGCAATAATTTGCTGATTTAAACCCTTTTCCTTCCGGATTTCACTAATGTTTTTTGCGATATTCATATTATCAAATTTAAAGTATTATAAATCAATTATTTGTGAGAAAAGAAAAAAATATTTGCGAATATCACAAATTTAATTTGCGAATATCACAAATTAAATTTATATTTGCACATCAAATTTAATCAACAAAAATAAGTGCAAAAATGAAAATTAAAGCAGAAATCATGAAAAAAGTGCAAGAAAGCACAGAAATCAGAAGAGAGTTAGCGAGACAATTAGATGTATCAGATGCATCAATCTCACGCTACATCAGAGAAAATGAAGAAAATGGCGAATTCACAAAGCTTGTAGCCATTAAAGTAATCTCATCGAAGTTGAATGTTCCGGAGAAGTCAATATTAGTATAATAGGCTGCGACACTAATAACTACTAATATGAAACGCTCAGATATTCAAATCGTAATCCGCAAAGCATCAATAACAATATTGAGTGCTGAAAATCAATTAACATTCTCTTGTTGTGCAGACGTAATTTCATTGTTTTCAACCGCTAATTTATCAATGAAAATGCTGGATGAACTTGAATCTTCGAAAATAGTCGAGGTTGAAAGCTACACAAATAACGGAGGATGCAGGTTGATACTGAATGCAAAATTCGGATACTCATCCGAAAAACTTACAGATGTTATATTAGATCTTGTCGAAAAAAACAACTTATAATTATGGTACATCCTGATGTGATATTGGAACAGGTAGCTAAGAATTTCTTTGTTAAAAAGGCTGACATTATTAGTGCTAAGAAGGACAGAAATAGTTCTGAAGCGAGATTCTTCTTTGTTAAATTAACGAGAGAATTGAATAAAATGACATTCAAGGAAATAGGATTGAAAATAAATCGTAAAGCATCCTCTATTATTACCGCTCAAAATAGAGCAAATCAATTAATTGAGATCTATCCTGAAATGAAAACACTTTATAACAAGTTAAGAGATGAAATTACAATGGAATAGACTATGTGAAAGCCTCTCGAGGTATGGTGATTTAATTTCGAAAACACTCGATTTCTTACCACCAACCAAACAGACTTCTAAAATCAGAAAACATTTAGAAAAGGAGTGGGATGTTGTAATAAAGATTGTCGCAGAGCTTGATTCTTTCATTGACCCTGTAAATCCGGTTGAAATTAAATATCCATTTGAATCTGAAAGATTTAAAGCGATGTGGAAATATTACAAAGATTTTCTGGCCGAGAGTCACAACATGACAATTAGCTCACGTGTTGAGAGCTCGAGACTAACGCAGCTTTATCGATTTGCGAGAAAAGACGAAGAACGTGCAATGCTGATTCTTGAGCTGCTGTGCGCAAATAACTACAGAAATATTATTTGCCCATCAGACAAACAACTTACCGGTGAGGAAATGGTACCCCAGGAGGCAATCAATGCAAATTTATCAATTAAAAATATACCTGGAGAAATATGATTATAGATTATTCGGTGAGATTAATAGTAATCGATAGTTTTTGTGGTGCCGGAGGTGTTACTGAAGGGTTTCACCGTGCTGTAGATGAACTTGGAAATAAAATATGCAGGGTAATAATTGGAATCAATCACGATGAGGTTGCAATTAAAAGCCATGCTGCTAATCATCCTGACACAATTCATTTTACTGAAGATTTTACAACACTTGATGCTAAGCGATTAGTGCCTATTGTAAATCACGCTAAAGTAAAATATCCTAATGCGAAAATACTATTTTGGGCAAGTGCCGAATGCACACATCACAGCAAAGCTAAAGGTGGACTCCCCCGCAATGCAGATAGCAGAAGTTTACCGGAACACATAGAAAGATATGCCGAGGTTTTAAAGCCACATATCATAGGCGTAGAGAACGTGATTGAATTTTTGGACTGGGGACCGCTTGATGAAAATGGGAAACCTATCCGGGAACAAAAAGGAATCTATTACCGTGAGTGGCGCGATACCCTTATTAATTTTGGCTATTTATACGATTACAGAAAACTGAACGCCGCCGATTATGGGGCATACACTTCACGTATCCGCTACTTCGGCATATTCTCAAAGACCGCTGAAAATATAGCATTTCCAGTACAATCACATTCTAAAACAAGTGCGAATGGTTTGGAAAGATGGAAAGCTGTCAAGGACGTGCTGGATCTGGATATAGAAGGTGAAAGTATATTCGGCAGAAAGAAGCCATTGGTTGACCCAACATTGGAAAGAGTTATAGCGGGGATCGAGAGATTTGTTATTCATGGGGAGAATGATTTTATGTTGAAGTATAACAGCATGAGTCAACGCAAGACGTATAAAGCTCCTTCTATAAATGAGCCCTCCCCAACCGTAAGTTGTCAAAGTAGAATAGGGCTTGTAAAAGCAAAGTTTATTTCAAAGGCATTCTCCGGGCGACCACAACACAAAAACCAATCTATTAATACTCCGGCGGGATCTATCACAACAGTAGACCATCACCAGTTATTAACGGCATATTACGGAAACGGTTATAATAGTTCAATTGAAGAACCGGCAGGAACGATAACCACAAAAGACCGATTTGCTTTGGTAACATCGAAATTTATGGATCAACAGTACGGGATGAGGAAGCCGGTCGGTATCAACCAACCATTAGGGTGTTTAACTGCAAATCCAAAGTTTAATCTGGTAACCGCAAAATGGCTGATGGATACCCAGTTCAAAAACAAAGGAAGGAGTATTAATGAACCTGGACCAACTATAACTGCAAACAGGAAACAATTCTATCTAATGAACCCTCAGTTTAATAATAAAGGTGGGTCGATTGATAAACCATGTTTCACACTGATTGCCCGAATGGATAAGGCCCCACCTTATCTGGTTGAAGTTCGTAAAGGAGAGTATCAGATTAAGATAAACGATTCGGACAGTGATGTAATGGTTCGCCTGAAAACACTTTGTAATCAGCACGGGATCATAGATGTTATGATGCGCATGCTTATGATCGATGAGCTACTTCGGATTCAAGGATTCGGAGACGCATATGTTCTTAAAGGTACTAAAGCTGAAATGAAAAAGTTTATCGGAAATGCCGTGGAGTGTAATCAGGCGAAGGTTTTAGCTGAAGCAATTGCTAAAACGATTCACATAAATGTAATGAAACAAGCCTTATGAGAACTCCAATCACATACTACGGAGGAAAGCAGCGCATCGCCCCGGAGATCATCTCAATGATGCCACCTCACAGAGTTTATGGTGAGCCGTTTTTTGGTGGTGGTGCTGTTTTCTTCCTGAGGCCAAAATCGGAAGTTGAAGTAATCAATGATCACGACTATTCTCTGATAAATTTCTACTTATGTGTACAAAATAACTTTGATGAATTGCAGGATCTTGTAAAAAACACATTACATTCAGAAGCAATGTATTATCATGCTAAGGACATCTGGAATAAAAGAGTAGAAGCTACAGAAATAGAAAAATCCTGGGCAGTGTGGCTCATCACGAACGGATCATTTGCAGGATCAATGCATGGAGGGTGGAAATGGTGCAACGGAACTTCCGGCGGACACACCGGCACATTTATAAAAGGAAAACGCAATGAATTTTCAGAATATCTTCACAATAGATTAGAAAAAGTTCAGATATCTTGCCGCGATGCACTTCGCGTGATTTCAGACCGAGATTCAGCCGAAACATTTTTTTACTTAGATCCTCCTTATCCCGGCTGCTTTCAACAACATTACTCAGGTTATACACATGAACATCTTGAAGAGCTTCTCAAGCTTTTAGAAACAATTAAAGGAAAATTTATACTATCAAATTACTGGTGTGATGAGCTAAGAACATATGTTAAAAGGAATAACTGGAACTATCGTGAAATAGAAGTTAGTCTGCGATTAGGAAATTTAGGTAGAGGTAATCGGGTGAAGAAAACTCAATATCGAACTGAAGTACTGGTGTATAATTATGATATTCAAAAAGGATTATTTGATTAAAATTTATTGAAGATGAAAAATGGAATTGGTTCGCATCAAAGTGCAAATATGAAGAATGATGAATGGTTAACTCCTCCTTCGATACTGAAAGCTTTAGGTACGTTTGACTTAGATCCTTGTGCTCCTGCTATACGTCCATGGGACATGGCAATTGATCATTACACAAAACATGACAACGGATTAATAAAAGAATGGCATGGTAGAGTTTGGTGTAATCCTCCATATGGGCTGCAAGCTGCGAATCGGCTTAAAAAGCTATCAGATCATAAAAATGGTATAGCGTTAATATTTGCACGAACTGAAACAAAAATGTTTTTCGAATGGGTCTGGAGTAGAGCTGATTCTTTATTGTTTATTGAAGGAAGATTATCTTTTTACAATATTGATGGAATCAAGGCTAAAGCAAATTCCGGAGCACCTTCAGTACTTATTTCTTATGATAAAATGAATTCTGATTATTTAAGTAAATCAGGAATTGCAGGGCAATTTATTAAACTAAAATAATTAATTAAAAATGAAAGTAGGAACAAAATCTGTATTATTCGGTGCACATTGTTTTTTACTGCACCCATTATTTGTTGCAATAGCCTGGATTAAATTATTTGGATGGCCGTGGGATCCTCGCGTATGGATTGCATTCTTTGTGCATGACCTTGGGTATATTGGAAAACCAAACATGGACGGCTATGAGGGTGAAACACATGTTGAACTTGGCGCTAAAATCATGGGAATATTTGGTAAAGAATGGAGTGATTTTTCTAAATACCACTCAAGGCACTATGCAAAAAGAGATAATGCAAAACCATCAAAGTTATGTTTTGCAGATAAATTGGCAATTTACATAACTCCATGGTGGCTTTACCTTCCTCTTGTTAATCTCACGGGTGAAATAAAAGAATACATGACTCATGCTCAACAGCGTGAAACAAAACGCTGGAAACCCGTATATGGACAGCGAGAATGGTTCAGGCAGTTGGGAACATACATGAAAAACTGGGTGTATGAGCATATAGACGGTAGTGAGGATATATGGACTGAAAAAAGACACGAGAATATCACTGAAGTGAAACCTCACGAAACGCGTGTAAATTGGAATCATGTGATATTTTTAATAACATGTATCGGTGGTTCCGTGGTGGTTTGGACGAGTTTGATAACACTTCTAAAACACATTGCACGATGAGAAGTAATACAAACATCAAAAATTCTTTGCGATACCGGCTTCATAGCAGAGTAAGAAAGCAAGGATATAATCTTGTCACGAAAGATAGAACGATTTACCAGCCACATGAAAAAGGTCTTCCGGATAGTAAATATATTACCCGATTGGTGAATGAATTCGGATACGCGGTTCAACTAACGATATAAATTTTTAATTTAAATATATAGATTTATGGCACACTTAATTATTACTTTAGATGGAGACGACTCCATTGATATGGACTTAAAAATGACTCCGGAACAATTTATTGAAGCATTTATCACTTTAATGCAGGAAAGTGACGATTTTAAAAGATTAGTTTTAGCATCAGTGGATGCTTTTAAAATGCACAATGAACAAATAAATCATGGTTAAATTATGACAGAAAACAATCAACAAACAGAAATCGCCACCTGGGACGAATTTATTGAAACCTACAACCCGGAGAAGTTGATCATTCAGTACTGGAGAGTGAACAGTATCGAGCAATCAATCTCAACAAAAAGAATCACATTTCGTGAAATTAAAGACATGTTTGGCCTGTACAAGCATAAAGTCTTTGGTGAGTGTGATTGCGGAATACTTTATTTTTACGAGTGGCTGAATCATCTAAACAGCATCAGTAATATAAACAAACCACTACCGGCCAAAAATTTAGTACAACTCTCGACAATATTATACTCGAAGTATTACTATTTTTATTTATCAGACCTGAAGCTTGTTTTAGAAAGAATACTTGAAGGTGAATATGGTAAATTCTACGGAAGTGTAGATGCACAGTTAATCATGTGTGCATTCAAAGAGTATGCTACAAAGCGCAAACAGGTTGAGTACGAGATGAAATCAAAACATAGATAAGCATAATATTAATGGAAAACGAAAAGAAACTTCCTGCATCCCTTAAAAAGGATGATTCAGGCAAACAAAAAGATTTATTTGATAGTCGTGGCAACATCAAAATAGCTGTTGACTTTTTAAATGAGCATTACAACATCTATATCCCGGCACATGATCCGGCTAAGCTAACAATTGACTGCAAGGATCCGCACAGATACTCCGAATCACCATCGCTCGATGATATTTACTTGCATTTTGTAGAGGAATGCGAAACCCGGATTTCTGAAACAATCCTACGGAAGATCATTCGATCACGGAATTATATTAAACCCTTTGATCCAATTAAAACTTACATTGACGGACTCAGGGGAAAATATGCCGGTACAAGTCACATCGATCTGTTGTGCGATAACCTAAAGTGCAGGGAATTTGACGAGAGCAACCCTACATACTCGCAGGAACGTGCCGGCCGGATCATCCGGAAGTGGATGGTATCTTCAGTAGCGCAATGGGTTGATAATACTCCAAACGAAGTCATGCTCACATTCGTGCAGTCGGGAGAAGGATTTGGAAAAACCTCGCTGTGTAAATTCATCATCCCGGATGCGCTAAAGGATTACTCGGTGATTGCCAGTAAGAATGAAACCAGGTTCGATCTTGAAGATGCCTACACCCGGCATCCATTTGTAATTCATGATGAATTAGTCGGACTAAATAAAGGTTCTATCGAAACATGGAAGATGGTTATGTCAACACAGGAGCTCTCTACACGCCGACGTGGCGAAGAGTTTGCCATGAAACGCAAAAGAATAGCCGTGCCCCTGGGGACGTCTAACAGGAGCCAGGAGAAAGGGGGGTTTTTAGCCGAGAGCTTTGGGTATCGTCGATTCGGCTGCATTGAACTTGTGGACATATATTGGGAAGAATACATTAAAAGCGTAGATGTTGATCAAATGTGGGCAGAAGCCATCATGCTATACGAATCATCTACATTCCCGTGGAAATTCGACCGGGACGATTTCTTTGAATTTGAGAATTACAATGCCAGATATGCTATCGAAATAGATGCAATGCGTTACGTGCATTTATATTTAGCTCCCCCCTCGAAGAATGATGGTGAGTGGATGAATCCAACAGAAATCATTAATGACCTCCGTAAGAACCGGCTGATTCGTGGAGAACATCTTACGTCAATAACTCCACGAACCCTTGGTATTGCTTTGACCTCGCTTGGTTACGAATGTAGAAAAACAAGGAATGGAGCTATGATTCCGCTTCAGCGTTACTACATCAGACGTACATATATTAATAATCTATAGTCTTTATTTAATTAATTTTTAAGAAGAAGAATGAATATAATATTATAATCAATTTAAAACATAAAATATCAAAGTTTACATACTACATACTACAACACACTATAAATATATGATATACAGTTATTTGTGTGTAGTATCTTAGTTGTTTTTTAACACATACTACAAGGTACTACAAGGTACTACAAAATGTTAATATTTTTAAGCTATAACGCTGTAATGTGCTGTATATTATTATGTTATAGGCGTGTAGCATGTAGCAAGTAAAAATACACATTGAAATATTATTACATTATTCATACATTTCATCATAAATATTTGATAATTAAAGAATTATAAATTACATTAGCGCATAAATCACCCATTTTACTACCATTTTATGAGTATAACCACAAAAATCAAAGTTAAACAGCATCTCGCTGAGTATTGCTATGGTAAATTTTCAGGATGTGATACCAGTAACCCGGTTAAATTCCCATTCCGACTGGACGTATATCACTTAATTTGGAATTTACTCGAGATTTGCCCATCCACAGGACCAATAGTAACCGGCAATCTCGAAATAGTACTCACGCGTAGAGATAACCAGGAGCTTGGCAAAGATCCGCGAATATTCAACTACCTGGGTGAACGATCATGGAGACTGATATCCTCATCAATCGAGGATTTATTCTACATGGAACTTTATCAAATGATGAAAGAAAATAAAATCAGGAAAGGGATTCCATACAATGAATCAATTTTCTTGTTCAAAAAAACGTATGCAATTACATCAATTGAGGATGATACATTGTGGAAAGGATTTTATAGAATGAAGAGATCTATCATAAAAAGGGAGAAGAGATCATATACAACACAAAAAAACAACAATTAATTTTCCGCTTTGGTGCATGAAAAATACCATTTTATTTCATGAAACATGCACAAAATATGTATAAAATTGGTTATCATCCTGATATTTAATTAATTAAATTAGTAAAAATGAATAAAATAATTTGTACTTCGATCGAGTTTGTTTTTTTGAAAGAAATCAAGCTGTTCATCCCTGGTCAAAAAGTGATACTTCAACCGGGATACGAATTTAGAAAATTACCTGTTATCGAAAAACCGGTTTACAGGAGTGAGATAAAACCCGCATTTGCAGGACCAGTTAATAACGAAACGATATCTGCCGTAACAAAGTACGATGAACATTCATTATTACGAAAGTTCAGTATTTATCCAGTTGTGCTTCGGTTGAAGACAGACACGGGAGTATTTTATGTAGGATCCCCGGATTACCCTGTTAGTCTTGAGTTATCTTCTGATAAAATATTTGACACTTATACATTCGTGTGTAAGTCTGAAGCATAGTTTTTTATCACAAAATCACCTCGTTACGTTGAAGCCTTGTTGAATAAGCAAGGCTTTTTCGTCCTTTATAGTATTATTAATAAGGAATAACATTGCGTAAATTTTAATGCGCAATGTTGAGACGACAATTTTTACAAGAGATACAAGCTTCAAATCTGATGATTCATTCTTCAGGTTATGAGTTGCTGAATCATATCTCAAATTCTATCATCAACGACACGTTCAAACCTGATGTAATCGATATACCAATTGCCTCTACAAAAGGAGAATTGTATGTTGACAGAGATGATGATGGAAATATAATCAATCCTTTCGATAGCTGGCAAAGTGGATCAATAGCCATTATACCGCTAACCGGAATTATGATGAAACGTGGATACTGGTATGGTTATGGAATGGATGATGTCGCTGCAATAATCCGGATGGCATATCAATCAGACAAAATATCGGCTGTTATTATTAAAGGAGATACCCCAGGTGGATCTACCGATTCTATTTTTCTCCTGCAGGAAGTGTTATCAGAAAAAACCAAACCGACCTATGGATTTGTCGATGGCATGTGCGCATCATGTGGTTATATTGTTTTCTCATACCTGGACAAAATATACGCGATTAATAAAATGGCCCGCGTGGGTGGCATAGGAGTATTTGCCAGGATGCTGGTACCTAACCGTGAAAATTCTTCTTACAAAATAGTTGAAGTATATCCTGATGAATCGAAAGAAAAAAACCTGCCTGAACGTGAAGCGATTGAGGGTAAACCTGAAAAAATGAAGGAAGAATTATCAAAGCTTGCTGTATATTTTCAGGATGTTGTTAAAGCAAACCGATCTAACATTGACCCGGGAACTCTCACAGGTAAAACTTATTATGCATACGAGGCTCAAAATCTTGGGCTTGTTGATGGAATCAAAACCTTCTCACAAGTTGTTGGTGAGATTGAAAAAATAGTAGCAGATAGAAAAACAATATTATCAATCATTTAATTTAAAACAAATGCGCAAAACAGTAAAAGAAAGAATCGTTGCGATTTTCGCCATTCTTGGCTTCACAACCAAAGAACAGCGCGAAGCAATGACAAACGAAGACTGGAATAAGTTCAAAGCCGAATACAAAACAAAATACGGCGTTGACTTTCAGGAAGATTTGGAATCTCAGGAAGACGATGCAACACCACCAGCTCCAACTGAAGGTGCAATCACACCTGAAATTCAACAGCAAATTTTAGGAGCATTGGAAGATGCAGCCGGTGCAACCGGAGGAGCAGCTCCCCAAAATCCTCCTACCACTGTCGAGGGGGCTACAGGCTCTCTGATCTCTGCATTGAATTCAGCAACTCAAACAATTCGCACGATGGCAGGTAATCCTGAAGAGGGTCGCCCAGCTGCTGTGATTGTTGGTTCCGGAAACGGGATGACTCCTCAAACCTTAGCAATTGTCATGGGACATGCAGCTCATACTGATACCCATTTGTTTGGAATCGAAAACGAATATTTCAAACGTGGCAGTTGGTGGAATGAATTGGTTGTTACCGGTAAAGGAAAAGAAAGTTATCGTGATAATGATGCAACTGATTTCAGGGCAGCATTCAACAACTACGCGAAAGATTTTCAGGCACGTGCAGCTGAATTGGCCGGTACTAACCAAATCGGATTGCTGGATTACAGCAAGATGATCAAGGGTGAATCTTATCTTGATTACAGCAAGATGAATTCCAAACTTGGCGAATACGTTGTTCGCAGGATGGATACCATCATTGCTTATTTGCGCACACTGAAATCAGTAGCCGGCATTTTCCCGATTGTATCGAACGTTCAAAATAAGATGACCGCTCCAACGGCATTCTTCGAAGAACTTTCTCAGAGTTACAAATCCGGACACATTTTCAAAGGTGCTGTTAACTTCGATGGAGAAATCTATCAGGTTGACGATGTGATGTTCAAATTTTTCTTTGACGATCCAAAGCAACTGGAGAAAGAATATATCGGTTACAAAAACCGCGAAGGTTCCAACCCAATGAAATGGGGTTTGTTTGAATGGTGTATCGTTCATTTCGGCACATTGCTTTTCAACGAGCAACAACGTCGCCGCGTAGTTGGTGTTAAAGTAGCTCGTCAGGGCGACTTCCCACAACCTGCCATGTTTGGTGCCGATGGCTCATTACGTGCCATACAGCGCGTAGAAGAGGAATTAAAAGTACTTCCTTTCAAAGATTTGAAGTTGTACGACAGCTCAACCATCGTTGAATATGCTGAAACGTTCTGGGAAAAAGTGATGGCGATTCTTCCTAACATGGAAGGGTATCAGATTCACGCGAACGAAAAACACAAACCGTGGTATCTCAAAGGTTATCGTGCAAAATACGGCAAGGATAACGATTTTACAGGAGTGCAAGATTCAATTGCTGATTTGTCACCTGCAAGCATCATCTGGGTTCCTAACATGTCAATGATCGATTACAAGATGTGGATCGTGAAACCTGGCAACGTGGAAAACTACGAAGACAAGCCAAATGAAATGTACGCGCTGTACTTCCAACAGGATTTGGAGCAATTAATTTTGGCCAGCTGGTGGAAAGAAGGATCTGGTGTATTAGCACCGGGCGTTCAGTTCGCATCCGAATCTGACCTTACGGCTTCCGGAAGAAAAATGCAGTGGTTGTTCACCAACTATCCTGTTATCTCTCTTGCTGCTGATGCAACAACTGCTGATGGTTCCCTGGCTTACGATTTCTTAACCGTGGCCAATGCTGATGCAACAGCTCTCACCGACATTACAAACGCATCTGTTGAGCGTGTGTACAAAATCATTTGCGGTTCGCTGACAAATAAAACCACGATTGCAAAATCAGGTAAATTTGCAGGCATCAGTGCTGCATGGACACCGGCAGCTGTTGGAGATTACATTAAGTTGTATGCTGAGCTCGAAGAAACAACCATTACCGTTGGCGGTAAAGCTAAGAAAGTTGTAACTCCAACCGGCAACTTCCTCGAGTTGTCAAGAAAGGTTACAGCTTAACATCAAGCTAAATAAATAGGGGTGTGAAATTCACATCCCTGTATTTTATTCATCATAAAAATTAAAAACTATGTTATTTAATATAGCAAAACAAGATAAGGATTCAAAATCCACGTCTCCCCAGTTTCGCTTGTATCTTGCGAGCATGAAAGATGTCGATGTAGAAGCTTGGCCGGCAGCTGTTGATGCAACCATCTCAGCAAATGTATTGAAAGCGGGCAAAAAATGGAATTATCTTGATTCGGATGTGAAATCAATTAATCCAAATGCCGCTCCTGGTGAATCACCCAGCAATGGAGTGTTGACACTTACCCCTGCCATTGAAGGTATTTCAAAAAAATCCCTTCAGTTCGTTTACGACAACGCAGGTGAAAAAATGGTATGCGTGTGGGTAAGATGTTCCGATGGCCAAAAGTTCATTGGTGGGTCACCATGTTCGGATGGTTTACAACTCACTTATACCAATATTGGTAAACTGGAAAATGGCAATGCCGGAATTGCATTGCAATTGCAAGGTAGCGAATGCCCGGAACCATTCTACTTTTATAGTGGAACCCTTGAAATCGAAGCGGATCCTGCTGAATAATTTTCATTTAAATTAAAAGTCTTATGGATTTTATAAAGAAAAATGACATTATTGTCGCCCAAAAAAAACCGGAACACTTTGATGCTGATCTTCAGTTATTCAAAGAGAGATGCCCGGGATCACCTCTTCATGCAGAATTGAGAAGGCTTAATTCATTTAATCGAAATAAGATTCATGGATTAATACTCCTTGAACTTCTTGATAAGGCAACTGAGGAAGAACTGTTGAGCAATCGTATTCCGGCAGCTACCACTGGCGAACAGGATGTATCCGGAGATGATAAATCAGAACCGGCAGCTACCACTGGCGAACAGGATGTATCCGGAGATGATAAATCAGAACCGGCAGCTACCACTGGCGAACAGGATGTATCCGGAGATGATAAATCAGAACCGGCAGACACCACTGGCGAACAGGATGTATCCGGAGATGATAAATCAGAACCGGCAGACACCACTGGCGAACAGGATGTATCCGGAGATGATAAATCAGAACCGGCAGCTGCTTCAAATAAAAAAAGTGCTGCAAACAAACAGAGTGCTACTAAAAAAAAAGAAGCAAAAAAGACGAGTTCCCGCAAATAAACTGGTCGGATAACACCAATCCCGACATCCAACTGTGCATTCTCCTGTATGACGAGCGCGTAAACACTTACCATCGCATGCAGGAGATTGACGTTATATTAGATGATAACCCCGAGTTATCGCTCGAAATGGTAGAGCTTGACAACCGTAACCGGCAAGCTCACGCCGAATTACAAGCATTCAACAATCATAAAGTTTTCGTGTATAGGCATGCGTTAACCATTCAGCGAAAACAATACGATGACATGTTATCAGAGCTGTACGAATTAAAGCGAAACAATCCGGGTGCACTTATCAACGAAATAACAAACGTAACTCAAAACATTCGCCGGATCCAAAGCAACATCAACAAAAAAAAATACAAAACTGATGATGAAAAACAATCCTGGGAACAAAATTTATTCCGTGCGGAAGTCAGAAAAAAAGTATTGGAAGACGTAATTAGCAAATAAAAAAAATCAGCTCTCAGTAATGAGGGCTTTTTTTTGAACTAAACCCCCGATATTTTACTCAAAAATACACGGAATTGTAAAAAAACACATCCGTTTAGGGGTGTTTGATATTTTTTAGATACCTAAAACGCTGATAATCAAAAAATATTTTAAAAAAATGATATTTGCTTTTTCGCTCGTTTGCCTCCTACCCCTGAGCCGCTGGGTAGATGACTTGTAATGCAAAGGGTGGAAATAAGGGTTATATGATTCAATGCCTTTAGCTGTAAGCATTTCAGAGGATGCAGTGTAACACACTTAGACATATCAAAAAATGATTAGATTTATTTTAAAACTCACTCGATTGAAAATCGTCCTTTTGAATGCATGTAGAACTAAATAGCTTTGTCAATATAAATAATTAGCTATATGAATGCGTTAAAATGGACTACTGAGCAAAGAAAAGTACGTGACCTTGTACCAACAGATTATAATCCACGAAAGCGAAATGAAGCTAAGCAGCAAAAGCTTCATGCCAGTATTGATAAGTTTAATCTTGTTGAGATTCCGGTTATAAATTTAGATAATCATATAATCGCAGGACAACGCAGATGGGAGTCGTATGCAGACCGTGGTAGGTTGGATGAGTCGATAGATGTCAGAGTGCCGTCACGATTACTTAACCAGGATGAAGTAAAGGAGTACATGTTGATATCCAACACCCATGCAGGCGAATGGGATCTTATCAAGCTTGAGGAAAACTTCTCCGACATATATAAGAACATCATTGTTGATCTTCCATCAATGGACGATGTATCACTACCATCCGCATCACAGCTTACACAACAAAAGGATTCAGAGCGTGTAATCATCGAAGATGAATTCAATGATCTACCACCATCAAATCCAATCACGCAAAAGGATGACCTTTATGAACTCGGATCGCACAGGCTTATATGTGGTGATAGTACTGATGTTAATGTTATTGGCAGATTGATGGCGGGTGCATTTGCTCATATGGTATTCACCGATCCACCATATAATCTCGCACCAGAAACATTCTCCGGGTTTGGGAAAGCTAAGTCTAAGAGCTTTGAAATGGGTGTAGGTGAAATGACAGAGGATCAGTTTATTAATTTCCTTCAGCAGTGCTTTGAAATTTTAATCAGATACTCGGTAAAAGGTTCTATTCATTACGTTTGCATGGATTGGAAGCATGTGTATGAAATAAGATGTGCCGGCAGGGTTTATTCTGAATATAAAAACATGATTGTGTGGAATAAGTCAAATGGAGGTATGGGTACATTCTACAGATCGAAACATGAGTTGATATTTATGTTTCAGAATAACCAGGAGATTCCGGATAGCTTATTAGAATCAAGAATTGAGGATATTGAAAAGCACGGTTATGAATCAAGTCATGAGTTGATTTTTATCTTTAAAAATGGTCGTGAAAAGCATATTAACAATTTCATGCTTGGTCAGAATGGCCGATATCGCACCAATGTCTGGGATTATCCAGGGGCAAATTCATTCAGCAAAACAAATGATGTTAATACCAAGGACCACCCAACTCCAAAGCCTGTTAAACTTGTGGCTGATGCAATAATGGATTGTAGCCTTATTGGACACATTATTTTAGACGTTTTCTCCGGTTCTGGTACCACAATAATATCATCTGAACAAACTGATCGATTATGTTATGCTACTGAATTAAGTCCCGCTTATTGCGACTTGGATATCCGCAGATATATTCGTTTTATGCGAAATTCTGGAAAAGACGTGATAATTAAGAGAAATGGTAAAGTGCTTACCAAAGAAGAACTCAAAGAATATGAACTACGATAACTCATTCATAGAAAAAGTTCGTGCATTTGGTGTGCTTGGTTACCCGGTGCATGAAATTATTTTTCTCGTGGATCCTGAAAATCCGGAAGAATTCAAAAAAGACATTCAGGATCCTAAGAGTGAACTATATCGAGCATATCACAAAGGCAAAGCAACCGGTCAATATACGATGGATAAATCACTTTTTGACAATGCGAAAAACAGCAATATTGATGCAAACGAAAAGTTGAATCAACGGCAAAGCAAAAAACGTATTGATACACAAATACATGAAAATTTTGGATTATGATTGAACACCTTCAAAAGCTATCACCGGAAATAGTTGAGAAATTTTTGGAATTTCGCGATGCTAAAGCAGTCGGAATACCCCAGGCACTCGCTGATTATATACTTCAGATCAACGAGGCTTCCAATTTGCATCGTACAACACACTCAATCACTGAATGCGCAAAGAAGCTACAGCTCAGTTATCCGGAGCTTTCGATACACACCTGTAAAAGCCGAATTTATGATGCCCTGAATTATTTGAACTCAGATTGCAATGTAACCTCAGAGGCGTGGCTGATTTATTACGCTGATATGCTTATGAAGCTGTTTGAAGTCAACCTGGTAGCTCATAATTTGCGTGAAGCGCGTAATTGCTTGCTCAGGTCGTGCGAATACCGTATCCGTGCATCAGCAAATGCCATTGATCCGGATCGCATCAAATTCAAGCCACAAATCGTGTCTCCGGATATAGAACTGGAGCGCATGGGTGTTAAGAGGTCAGGAATTTTGAATGCATATCGCAAAGCCTTGAGTATTATATCAAAGCAGGATACTACAGATTCAGAAAAACAACGTCAGGTTGATGAAGTAGTCCGGGAATTGAATATCAAAGATGTAGATTATGAAGAAATCTGAAATTGAAGCAATATTTCAGAAAGCTTACATGTCTGCATTGCAGATAAAAGTGAAGTTAGCGGATCCGCAAGTTATAGTATGTGAGCTCGGGCGCGGGTCAGGAAAAACTACACATATCATGGCATCGCGCATCGATCGTATACAGAACTCCATGCCCGGTTCGCTATTGGTGCTCGGAGCTGCCACCTATCGCGATATATTCAGCAATATCCTTCCCGGGATCCTCGAGTATTTTACCGAAAACTATGAGCGTGGAATTTATGTTGAAATTGGCAAGGAACCTCCCAAGCATTTTGCAAAATGCGTTACCGCTATTTTTGACTGGAAACACACCATTTCGTTTTGTAACGGCACTGTTGTGAAGTTTGTTTCAGCCGATCGTCCGGAGTCAGTTTTGGGTATAAGTACCTGTCACGGCGTATTCGATGAGCTGCTGAAGATAAAAAAAGAGTTTATGCTTGAGCGATTTATGCCCACGCTCCGGGCCGACCGTTCCAAATTCGGACACTCTCCTTATTTCATGGGATGGTCGGGATTCACATCAACGCCGAACTTCGAGACGGATGAGGATTGGTTCCTCGATATAGAAAAAGAAATGAATCAGGAGATAGTCGACAGCATCATCGAGATAGCCCTTGAAATTGATTTCCGGATACATGAACTTGAAATTGCTCGTAAAACACTCGATTTTGAGAGAATCAAGAAGCTTGAGCGCTTCATCGATCGCTGGAATGAGCGACTGAATGAGTTGCGACGAGGGCAAGTGTTGTATATGCGGGCATCATCATTTTCAAACTTGAAAATTTTGGGTGTTGACTATATCGAAAATCAGATAAAATCGACCCGGGATAAAGACGTGCTTTACACCTCCATTTTTGCAATCCGGAAACTGAGAGTAAAAGACATGTTTTTCGGCAGATTTGGAAAGCAACATCTATTCAATGATGGATATGATTACCGCTATATCGACCTGATGTCAGCTGGTGAGAAAGTAGATGAATCGTGCCGGCATTTGAGATACTATGATAAAAACAAGCCACTGATTGCCGGTTATGATGCCGGTCCCTTTTCGTCGATGGTGTTTGCCCAGCGGAATATTCATAAAAAGGAATTTCGACTGTTAAAAGATTTTTGGATTTATCATCCTGATCAGCACACGGAATTAGCTAAGAAAATTGATGATTTTTTCAGTTTAGGTAAAAAAGTGGTTTACATACACTATGATCGGGCAGCTAATCAGAAGGATCCGGAGTGGAAAAAATACTATCCCGATTATAAAGAGCCGGGAATCAACGATACGGATGCGAAATTGCTAAAAAAAGAACTTGTTGCACTTGGATGGACGGTGCACCTGATGTCGCCAAAGCAACGGACTATCTTCTATTCTCAGCATTACAGGCTGTTGAATTTGCTGTTTGGTAAAAATGATGGTAAAAGAGATGATATCCTTATTGATCAGAATGAGTGTGAAGCAACAGTGTCTTCCATCAACCATTCACCACTCAAGCGGTATGAAGGTAAGATTTTTCTTGATAAAAGCAGTGAGCGGTTGCCATTTGAACAACAAGCATATAATTCTACCCAGCTGTCATCAGCTGTGATGTATCTACTCTGGGGAGAGTACTCGAAATTACTTCCTGACACAGATCAGGGAATAATCTCTCAACAAGGCTCCGGAACATATACATCAAGCTGATTATTGTCCTTTATGCTCATTTATCAATAGGTTTTATTTGTATATGGAAAATCAAAAAACAATATCCGGAACCGAAGCCATTCGCCGGGCACGTAACCTGAAGTTTGTGCCGGATGCGTATTTTACACTCCTACACTTGACATGTAATCTTACTACAAATAAATCAGGAAGACTGGTAAAGGTTGATAAATGCAGGGTACGTCCTGCGCTTCGGGAGGATACATTTCAGCTGGATGGAGATTTGTATTTTCCGTATGAGGATTTAGATACTCAAGAGCCGAAAATGTGTTTCAAGAAACTGATGAGATACATTGGTTTTCCTCCAAATTATGAATTATTAAAAATAGATTGGTTTGATGGATCAGAAAATTGAAATAAAAGCAGGCAGAGGATTTGCAACTATTCCCAAGGGTGGTGTGCTTACATTTGAAGTACAAGGAGTTGCCGAACGTGAAAGTATTGTTCAGAAGGAATATCAGAATATATATTCCCGGTATATTTCTGAAAATATGACCATGCGATTAGATGATTTTGTGGTGCCGCTTTGGGGTGATGGTCACAACTTGTATCCACAGGAAGTATTTTCAATCACCTCAGAAAACAAGCTGCTTCCGGAAGTAATAAAAAAGCAAGTGAAATTTCTATTTGGGAAAGGACCGAGACTTTACAAGGAGGTTATTCAGGGTGAAGGCGATAAGCAACATCGCGTGCGGGTACCGGTTGAAGATCCGGAAATTCAAAAAGCGTTTGATAGATGGGAAAGATACGGATTGGATAATGTGTGGGAATACCTCAAAAACATCATCACCGACTATTACTATGTAAACACTTGTGTTTCTAAATATCATTTTTCAGTCGCTCGTCGACTTGGTAGAAGAATAGGAGATAGTATGCCGGTTTTGGGGTTATCATACGTTGGTTCGGATGAGGCACGACTTGCAACTAAGGAGATGGATCTTAGAAAACGGATTAAAAACGAGGATTGCAATTACGTAATTGTGGCCGACTGGATGAATCCGGGAAGATACGACAAGGCCGTGTTCAACAGGCTTGATAAGATGGATCCATTTAAATTTCCTGTCGCTATCGAATTCAGTACCGATAAAACATTTACCAAATGGGTGTATGCCTTTAATGACTGGTTTAAAGGCTTATTCGAGTGGATTCGCGCCTCAAATCTTTCTCCTCGTTATCTAAACTCGTATTTAAAGAATGCGCTTAATGCACACATCCACGTTGTAATCCCCGGTACCTGGTATATGAAACAGCGTGAGATACTCGAGAATATCATTCAACAGAACCTCACCGATGAAGTGCCTGTTCAAACTGAATATCGTGGGGTTAAATTGGTTGACGAGCAAGGTCAGGTATTGAATTTCTACGAAACAATGGTTGACCAGGTAATCGCGAATGAACTTCGCGTGATCACTAACCTGATGTCCGGAGAAGGTAAAAATCAGGGCAAAATGTGGGCATCAACCAAATGGGGTGAAGATGGCTGGGAATTCAAAGAGTTCCCCGGGAAATTCAAAGAATATTTTGATTCAGTCATTAGTCTGGATAAAAGAGCTGATCAGGTCATTTTGGCCGGTAAGGGAATTGCATCTTCTATCACGAATGTGGAGAATGATGGTGTGATCAGCAAATCAGGGAGCGACGTGTATTACAACTACCTGATATACGTCGCATCTCTGACATGGGATGAATACGTGACCACCAAATCAATCAACAACTACATCCGGCTTAACTGGCCGGAGAAGTACAATGAAGGCATAAGATTAGGTTTTTGGATTGATATCCCGGCAAAATTACAGGACACCACACCATCGGAGCGGCCAGCTCAAACAGCTACAGCTGATCCAAAATCGAATCTTCAAAAAACGGAGGAGCAAAAATGATAAAATTACCATTCAATTCAGCCAATTTTGCAAGCGAGATGAAGCCGAAAATATCCGGGATGAATTTGTCGCTTGATTATGAAAATATCGAGAGCAGCTTGTACAAAGTAGCTGCTAAGATGCCTGATATTATATCGGCAGAGCTTTACGATGAACTTGCAGATGCATATCCGCAAACAACTGATGCAAAGAAAATTCAGGCAATTGATTTTTTGCAACGTGCCATGCTTCATTTCGCGGTGTATGAACACATGATATACTTGATTCTCCATATCGGCAATGATGGAATTACAACCAAGAAAACAGATTCGGAAACGACAGCGTATAAATATCAGACCGATGATTTGAATGATAATTTACTCACAACCGCGTGGTTCTGGATGAATCAGCTCATTGGCTTTCTAAATAAAAATTTGGATGATTTCACTAAATGGAAAGATAGTGATCGAAAGAAAGACTACGACTCCCTGCCGGTAAGGCTGTCAGATTTCAACAAATGGGTTGGCGTAGAGTTGACAGGTGGTGAGTATTTTATGTTGTCAACTGGATGGATCATCCGGGAAGTTTGGATGGATTGTGTGTCTTCACGAAAAAAGGATGCTGAAAAAACTGATGCAATTACCCGTGCTGTATGTTATGAAGTGATGGGTAGAGCTTGTCAGCGACTTGCATACTCGGCATTACCGTCGCCGATCCGGCGCGATATCGACAACGAGATGAGCAAGAACCACCGTGCTCAGGCTGATCAGGATATCCGGAAAAATGTTGCTGTGAAATTTATCACCCAGGCATCTACCTATTGGAATGCTGTCGATATGGAGATAAAGAAAGCTCAAATAGCTGATCAAAAGAAAACTCACTCAAGTCAACCGATAATAGGTGAAAGCATAATTACTGAAGATGATAAATTTTATTGTTCATGATCAGCATCAAATTAAACGGTATAGCATCCATTGACATCCCAAATTCGTGGGAGGATCTGAATTTCAAACAGAAACTATTCGCATTTGAAATGCTTTCACGTGTTATATCCGGAGATTTGAAAGCAGAACCACATGTTGCCCTTGTTAAGTTGCTCATCAAATTCACGAATTACAAGCCCTCTAAAAGGTTCAATCGTCCGGATCCAACATCTGAGGAGTCTCCCCGGGATAACATTAATCTGAATTTATTACGTCTGGCGGAACGCATTAAATTTATCTTCATAATAGATGAAGATGATCGGCAAATTATTCCTCAGTACGATTTCAAAACAAACCCATTCCCGGCGATAAAAATCGGCAGAAAGAAATATGCAGGTAAACGTTTTGAACTTGATATAACGGCTAAAACAGATATCACAGCACGCGAGTTTGTTGATTGTTTCGATTTGCTGTCGGCAATGGCAAGATTAGAAAATGATGACGACAAGCAAGAATGCATTAATCAGATCTGCGCGATATTGTACCCGGCAAATCTAAATTACACGCAAAACATGGTGTCAGGTCAGAACCGTAACATGAGAAAATTGCACCCATTGGTGAAGTTTGGCATTGTTTACTGGTTTACAGGTATCGTGAAATTTTATACCGAACATCCAACATATTGCATTTTATTCAAAGGCAATCCATCTGAGGATGGATCCGATAAAATTAAGCTTAGCAACGAGGTAGTCCTTATGTTGCAACGCGAGGGTTACGGTCTGCCGGATCACATGAATTTGAACGATTATTTTGATGCTCAGATAAAGCATCTGAAGGATGTTGTCAACAAAGCAATGGCTGAAGGTTTGACAATATATCAGCTATCCGAGAAAACAGGCATTGATATATCAACAATTAATAAACTGACATGAACGAACTAATCATTAACTTATTACGCTATTTCTCGAAGTTTGTTGGGAAAGCGGTCCTTGGTAAGATGTTTATTCAACCTGCCACGAGCCGGTTGACCGGGTATGATTCAATCAAAACAGAAATTCTTGCGATGGGTAACGATGACGTTATCCCGGAAATTCAGAAGTTTATTTTATCGATGAATGAGAATTACGTGTCTGAGAAAATCAAGAATTCAAATGAATTTATTTTGTTTGTCGAATATGGAAAAGTGACTTTAGATCCTGATACGCAAAATGAAGTGATGCAATCGCTTGCCGTATCAGTTGTTCATAACTTGTCGAAAACCAACAACGACAACCTGAACGAAATAATACTGATGAACAAATGCCTTGAAATATTAGAGATCATCATCCGGAAGATGCATGCTGAGCAAAATGAATTAAATTACTGTGCTAATAACGAACTTATATCATTCCCTGCTGATCTTCAGATAGTAGATCCGCGCGAATTTTACGGATGCGGTGGATGGTGTGCCATGTTCTCAAACTCAAATACAACAGAAGAATGACACTCAAGGAATCGCAAGATAATTTCATCGAATTGATGAATTTATTCGACAGCTGGCCGGATAAATTTGGACTGTTGATTGAGAAGTCGGAGTTGCAACCGGCAGAGCTACAGGAGGAGCTACAGCCATACCGGATATTGAACTGTCAAAGCAGGACATATTTCAAAGCCGAAAATGTTGATGACATCATTCACATAACCGGTTGGAGTAACAGTAGCATCATGGCTGGCATTATACAATGTCTCATGGAAATATTCAATTACTATTCAATTGAAGATATTGAGAGCACGGTGGTTGATTTTCATATCAAATCAGGATTGATTGATAATGTAACCCCGTTGAGACGTGCAGCAATTCTGGAGATGATAGGCCGTGTTCTTGTCCTTTTCAAGAAAGAAAAATAACGAGATTTTTGAATTAAATTATTACGACAATGGGAGATAATTTTGAAAAAACAAAAGAAATCTTAGCCGGGGTAAAGGGACCAACAGCCACGGCCATAAAAGCGCTATCTATGGATCTTGACCACAAATTCGCCGATCTTGACAAAAAAAATGATGAACGTCATAAGGCAATATTAAATGCAATTTCAATTAATAAGAAGCAAACTGAAGATAAGATAAAAGCGCTTGAAACCAGCACTAACGACAGATTCTCAAAGCTGAAAGTAGTCATGTTTTTCAGTGAACATTACAGAATATTTTTAGTTGTGACCCTTGCCTTATTGATAGTGCTCGGCATCATACAGAATGATAAAACTCTCGATTTTTTCAGAACATTTAAATAATTCATTATGAAAACAATGCTTCAATTTTTCAAATCACATCCGGAATTTATCACTATTCCGATTATCATCCTCTTATGGATAGTCAGCGTTCCGCTTTTGCGATTGGCTGATCCCGTGTCGGCAACGTTCGATGCCGGTGTTTTTCAGGTGCCAATCTTCACCGTGTTCCAATTCCTGTTGTATGTTGCTACGGCGTGGTATATACTCAAGCTGCTATTCGGCACATTTTACAAGTATCTAAAAACAAAAATGAAATCAGACTTTAAAGAATTAACAAAATGGCAAAAAATAAAACTCTCATACTCGGTTTTCTTCTTATTATTAGCTCTATTGGCATATTTAGCACGAACGCTTGTTGTGTCGCCAGTGCTGAGTTAGTAGCCGAAATCTATACAGGCGAACTCGGCGTGCGCGAACTTACTGGTCGTAACGACGGTAAAAGGATAGAGGAATATTTAGCGACAACTGGTCATAAAAAAGGTGCTCCCTGGTGCGCGGCATTCGTTACGTGGGTGTTCGTGCAAGCGGATGTCGAAGCTGTGCGATCGGCATGGTCTCCTTCCTGGTTCCCGGCATCGAAAACCATCTATACCCGTGGTGGTACCGGCAACAAATCACCCGCTAAAGCTGATGTATTTGGCCTGTGGTTCCAAAACCTGAAGCGGGTTGCTCACGTAGGTTTTATACACGACTGGCAACGCAATACCCAACATGTTGTCACTGTCGAAGGTAATACGAATGATGCCGGATCCCGGGAAGGTGACGGCGTGTATAGAAAACGTCGTTTAAAAAGTCAAATTTACAAAGTATCAAGATGGATATGAAAAGATTATTAATGTTGCTGGTAGTTATCACGCTGATATCGTGTAACACACAAAAAGTAAGTGAAAAGAAAAAGCTGAATTCTCAAATCAATACCGAGGTGAGTAAAGATGTCAGCTCCCGGGAAGAAAGCAATGTTCAAGCTAAAGAAATTACCCGAATTGATTCGGCCATGTTGGCTCAGGTAAATTTTCTTTCGCGAAAGGTGGTGAATCTCGAATCTGAAATCATCCGGTTCGACACATCAAAGCCGGTTGACTCCGGTACCGGCAAGCCTCCGGTGCTGGAAATAATAAAATATCGCTCACGTGAAGACTCAGAAGTGGACTATAAATCCATAACTGAAAAATTAACCAGTATGGAGTCGGAGTTTAATATCCTGAAAAGCGAGGTAAATGCATACAAAATGGAGCTTGATTCGGTTTCGAATATCAAAGAAAAATCGACATCCAAAACCGATAATCAAACAAACAATGCTCTGAAATTATTACTTTCCGGGATTATTGTTGGTCTGCTAATTCCCGGAGTTGTATGGTTGATCAGGATATTTAAATAAACAACCTTATAAGGTAATGAATGCCCCGGCTTACATCTCAGTAGGTCGGGTTTTTTTATTTATCATATTTAATTATTTGCAAAAATGACGTGCAAATTTTTACAGTAATAATTTAATTTATATATTTGCGCAGAATTGAACATATATTCAAATTTGAAGATATATTCGAAGTTGAACAAAACAACAATCTACGTGTTTATCTATCAAAGCTTAATAAGCTGCATTTAAATTAAACGGACACTATCTTATTAAATTATGGCAAAAGGTGTATTTCATGCCGAGCTGAATAGCAGCACTCATAAATTGAGTGTTAAATTAGAATTGTATAAATTCAAGGAAGATAATGCTTTCATCATGTATTGCCCGGCATTAGACTTGTCTACCAGTGGAAAGTCTGAAGAGGAAGCTGAACAGTCGTTCTCTGAAACATTTCAAATTTACATCAATTATTGCATTCATAAACGGACACTTGTTGAGGATCTACAAAAAAATGGCTGGGATGTTCGTAGCATGAAACAACGTAAGATGAAAGCTCCTGACACAAAAAAACTGTTGAGTATAAACGAAACACTTCGGGAAATTGTTTATAATAGAAATTACGAAAAAACAAGCCGATCTGTAGAGATTCCTCAATTTGTTTAACCATGTCGACCCGTAAGCTTTCAAACGTAACACTTGCAGATTACAGGGATTTTTTATCAAAATGCCACTGTAAAAATGTTCGTACAGAAGGCGGTCATGAGATTTGGACACGTAGAGATTTGACGAGGCCAATTATTGTTCAAACGCATGTAGATCCGGTACCGGAATTTATCATAAAAAATGCTTTGCGAAATTTAGGTTTAACAAGAAAGAATTTTTTTGAAATTCTTTTTGATTGCAAAATTGAGAAAAAGCAAGAAGATGATGATACCTATACGAAAGTTGATTTGGAAGAAATAAAGCGCAAATAATTTAACAATGGACACTGCATTTTCCTGGCTACTTGAAAATTATCCTATTATAGGTGTTGTTTTGCTAATCATTTTGGCAACAGCTTACATTGCATTTAAGTTTGCTAAATTGCATACGAGATTCATTTCTCACGAGCAAAAAGTTAGCTCATTACCTTGTGATCATCCCAAAGAGAATATTGGAACTCTGCAAAGGGAAAATACTATGCTTAAAGATATCAGAGAAAGCGTACGGAAAATTGAAGAATATATTATCAGAAAAGATAGCGGGGCTATAGATTCACTTTTACGAAAATGTAGTCCTTATAAAATCACATTTTTGGGAGATGCATTACTGAACGAATCAGGTGGCAGAAGTTGTGTTGATGAGAATTTAGAGGTTTTTATTGCAGAAATTGAGAAGTTGAATCCACTCGTGGCTCTGGATGTGGAAAATTACTCATTATCGGTTTTGAATGAGAATTTAAAAGGACCACTTTTCAACAATATAAAGAATTACATATACAATGCACCTGATCCAGTCACGATGACCAATGAAGATGGAAGTACTACTGATCTGTCTATCAAATTGGAAGATATCTTGATGGTAATGAGTATTTACTTGCGTGACAAGTATTTCGAGAAACATACGGAAATAGACATCACAAATTTTTTCATCAAAAAAACAGAGTAGAACTTAACTTATAGGTTGATTTTACCCCGCTTTACCAACTCGGTTTAGCGGGTTTTTTTATTGATAGATTGTTTATAGATTAGGAAATTATCCTTACATTCTTATCATTTATCTTAATATATTTGCACCATAGTTTGAGTGCAGTCAACAAGTTAGCCATCATAAAGACATTTAAAAGCAACAGGAGTAGGCGCTGCACCGCCGAAACTGCTGCTTTTTTTATTCAAAAATATATGGAAACAAAAATTTGCGTATTCGAAGAAAACCAAATCACATTTACCTTATCGAAAGATAATAAAATGATGATTAATGCCACTGAAATGGCAAAGGCGTTTGGTAAGGATTTATTTCAATTTACCAAAAGTGACAATGCAAAACTATTTATTGAAGCCTGTTTAAAACCTGCAAATGCAGGTTTATTGGGTCTGAAATCAGAGGAAGATTTAATCATTTCCCGTCAAAAATCCGGTACATTTATGCACCGCGTTTTAGCCCTTAAATTTGCTGCATGGCTTTCACCGGATTTTGAAGTTTGGGTTTACTCCACCATTGAAAGTCTGCTCTTCGGAAAACACGTGGAGCGTGAAAAATCATTCGAGCGGACTATTTCGCTACAAAAAGAAATGGATACCCTGAAAGATAAACAGAACAAAACAGGTGAGGATTTTGATCGTTACCTGGAAATCACCAGGGAGATAAATCGAGAGAAACAAATCAGATCATCACTTACAAAAGAAAGCATCAATGGATTACAATTATCGTTCCCTGAGGATGAAGAGGAATAAAAAAACTAATACCTGCGTTTGCTAAACAGCAAATGCAGATACCCTCAAGTGTTAAATATTTCATTTCTCAGAAAATAATTTATAAAAACATAGTTTAGTATCAAAAATGATACTATATTTGTAACATTAATAAAAAGAAAATATATGCCCGAAGTATTCAGAGAACTTGGATATCGTTTTTATTTTTACTCCGACGACCATCTGCCAATTCACATTCATGTAAGTTATGGCGACGGAGAAGCTAAATTCAACGTATCGGGTGATGGTGCAACGTTAGTAGTGAGCAACGGTATGAAAGCAAACGAACTAAAAACAGCGAAACGACTGATAGAAGCAAATATAGATGAAATAATAATCTGCTGGATACAGTACTTCAGCTAAAAACAGATACAGATATGACACGAGAAGATTTAAAAAGATTATGGTTTTCTGCTGATCGGATTTTTATAGAAACCAAAGAGGGTGCTGTAAAAAGTATGCCCCTGGAGTGGTTTCCCCGTTTGAAAAATGCCACGCCAGCCGAAAAAGAAGATTATGAGCTGTCGGCAATGGGCATACACTGGGAAACAATAGATGAGGATTTGAGTTTTGAAGGTTTCTTTACCTACAACAAGCAGCAAGCCGATAAACAACGTAACACCATACAGGAATTAGTAAAAGCTTTCCCAATGATTAACCTGTCGGAATTAGCCACGCGGGTAGGCATAAGTCCTGCTGTAATGCGGCACTATGCCTGCAATGTAAAACGTCCATCGGCGGCCAGAAAAAAAGAGATAGAACAAACACTGCACCGGTTAGGTGAGGAATTGTTGCATGTAGAACTTTAATACCATATGAATTTTAACCAGCCCCGGCATTTATTTATCGGGGCTTTTGTTTTTTATGTTTTATAATTTTTCAAAAATGTTGATTATATTTGCATTTCATTTTTAAATCTAATACATGGAGAAAATCAACTTTGTTGCAATTGATTTTGAAACAGCCACAACCAACAGGATGCCTTGTCAACTGGGGTTGGTAATAGTAAAACATGGAATTGTCGTTGATCAAAAGAAATATCTTTTTAAACCGCCAGGGAATAAGTACCACGATAATTGTGTAAGAGTACATAAAATGACTGCTGCCGACACAAAAAATCTTCCAGAGTTTGATTATTATTGGGAC
This sequence comes from Paludibacter sp., assembly GCA_030655595.1. The sequence continues at coordinate 17,375 of JAUSNQ010000082.1, read as the reverse complement.
GAAATAAAAGCCATCCTTGATCATAGTGTGGTAGTAGCACATAAGCTGGATTTTGACTACGATGTACTTTCAATAGTTTGTGAACATTATAATCTTGAATTTATCAAAGCATTAGCTTTCCAATGTACAAAGAGAATTTTTCGTGATCGCAGTCTTGAGGATGTTTGCAAGGCACTTAATATCGAATTAAAAAATCACCATGACTCACTGGCAGATGCAACTGCATGTGCTCAAATATTTCTGGCTTATCTTAATGGAGTCGATCCTAACACTTTAATATTTGAGAAGAAAAAACCAAAATCCAATTCAAATTTCTTTATTCCAAAACCAACTCCTGATCAGGTTGAATTCTGCAACTCTGTTTCCGATGTTAATCCGGAAGAGATTGATATGAATTCGGTTTTTATAAATAAAAATTTTGTCATATCAGGCACATTCGAAACAATTAACAGAGAAGCATTACGCGATGCAATTATAGATTTGGGTGGAATTAGTCAGAAAGCAATTACGGTAAACACCGATTTCTTAATTGTTGGCGAGAATTTCGGACCTAAAAAAATGGAAAAGGTGATAACTTTGAGAGAGCTGGGTAATGATATAAAAATAATCAACGAAACTACACTATACCAATTACTTGATAAACTAAAATAACCTGGTGATGGCAAAAAAAGAATACATTAAAATTACTCCTGAAGGATTGAATATGCTTACTATATTCACATATAGCAATCTGGCTGAGATGAACGGATTCTATGGTAAAGAAGTGTTTTTTACTGAAAAATTTGCAGGCGATGTTCAGTATCTGTACCAGGCACTGGGGAACCTGGGAGCATACGTGCGCGAAAAAGATTTTGATAAAGATATTGAGGTAGTGGTGATTAGTAACTACATCATCGAAAACATATCTTCTGAATCACATTTGAAATTTATTTCCGAGTTTGAAGATCGATTTAATCAAAACAATTCTCCCTACCGGCGTGTGAAGTTCATTTCAGAAAATCACCTGATTTGGTACATCGAAAATAGAATAAAAAATACCAATGACGATCTGCTTGATGAACTTGTCAAAAAATACAAGAGAAGTTGCAAAGGTGAGGTTCAACAGAATTTGTTTTGATAAAACGCCTTTTGGCGTTTTATTTGCTTTCAACTATTACTCTCAGCATAATAGTTAAATTCAAAATAAATTTGAAATCACTCAAATTCTTCATCTAAAAACAACTCCTTATCTTCATCTGATGTATCCTTGATGTTTTTCCATAACCTGACAGCTCTCATTTTTTCGTTTTCAAATTCGAGATAATCTGGATTTGATTTAAGTTTAGATTCAAGGGTAACAACTTTCTTTTTTGATGCAGCGAGTTCTTTGTACAGTTCTGCCCGACGTGTTATTGTGCCATGAAAATGATTGTAAAGTACATGGTAACACTCACGTTTGTATTCAATCAACTCGGGACTGTCGCTTCTGATTGAAAAAACATATCCGTAAACATATTCTTCCGGAAGACAAATATATTCCCTAACCTGATTATCTCCGGGTACCTGCATACCGTGGTTACGGGATGCAGGTCCTAATATCGGGTCGTCTTTTACTCTCTGAAATTGATGTTTGTAGCTTACATTAAGTGCCTCACAGAGAGACTTTAATGTTATCTAGTAACTGCCTTTTATACGCCTGTAAATGATGTCTTTATCGTTGAAAAGTAATGATTTTGTATTCATTTGATTTATAGGTGTTTATAAAATTTATACTTGACGCAGGTATCTCATTTCTTCTTCAACTCCAACTCAGCTCCGCAGTTGGGACAATGTAGGGTGTTGTCTGATGGCTTATCAAATAAATCAGAGATGTCACATCCTATGGCATTAGCAATTTTTTCAAGTGTGTCAACAGTTGGATTACCATTGATCATTGTGCTAAATGATACTGTTGATATTTGTAATATGCCTGCAATTTCCTTGCTGGTATAACCTTTAATTGCAATTGCTTTTTTGATATTTAGTGCCATATGTCATTAGTTTTTGCAAAATTACAAAATTAAGCATATAATATTAATGTTCTCATGGTTAATTAGTGTTAAATTATTAATTAAAATTTGCATAGTTAAGGTCGAAACACTAACTTTGAATCGTGAAATTAATAATAACACAATAATATCAATCATGGCAACAATCAGAACAACTATCATGACAGTAGGAAACCCGGATTTAAAATCCACTGTTTCCGGAAAAAAATCTTTTGAAATTAAACATTCGAATCGTAGAGAATTGCTGAAAAAGGTTACCGACATTTTAAATGAAAATCACCTTTGGTCTGCTGAATCTGTAAACCTTCAGACGCGTACTATTCTTAACAGAACCTACAAGTGTTGCGTAACCATGTTGCATTACTGCTTCTCAAAAAGCCGCATCACCGAAAATGAATTGGTATCGATTGTTTTTAAGAAAGAAAACTTAATCAAATAAATATCAACACTATGGCAAAACAAATTATCCGCGTACAACCACACGTACGCCGTCCCCGAAGGGACAACCCCGTAGAGCTTTACAAAGAAAGCGACACACCTCAGGTAATTGCACTATTCAACCAGATTGTGAATCAGGTGCGAAAAGAACTCCGGCAGCAAAGCCGCTTAGCAGTATCAGCGTTAATGGTAGGTTCACAGATGAATCATGTAACCTTTGTTTCCGACAATGTAAGTGTGACAGTAAATTTAAAAAGATAAAAGATATGAAAACAGTAAACATTGAAGGCATATTATTTTCAGAGGAAGGAATCAAGTTCGTGAAAGAATGGATTGCAAAACCGTCTGAAATCGACAACACGATGATAGAAAACAACATCGCTGCAATTGAACGTACCCAGTCGTTCTTGTTAAAAAACTGGGATACGCTCGAAGATAACAGTAAAATGAAAGTGTTGCTTACCGGGCTTCAATCAATCAAAGAGAATTTAAGCGAATTTGCAGTATCAATATCAGTAGAACAGAAAGGAGGTAGGGTATGAAAGAAGTTCTTGGAGACAGGGAGGATGTTCGGGTGATAGGTTGCACTTTTCAAAATAAAATTATTGATCTGATCCGTGATTATATTAATGGACTTTCGGGAAAATATGCGGGCATAAGTCATATCGATTTGTTTTGCAATTATATTGATTTCAGGGAATTTGATGAGGCGGATCCTTTTTATTCTAAAAGACGTGCAAATCGTATCCTCCGCAAGTGGATGGTGGGATCCATAAAACAATGGATGGATGATATTCCCAACGAGGTGATGCTTACATTGGTGCAACCGGGACAAACAATTGATATTGAAAAGCTATGTCAGTTCATTATTCCTGAGCCACTTATTGATTATTCTATTTTTGCCAGGCAGGATGATGCAAGTTTTGATCTATTAGATGCTTACACCCGGCGAGCATTCGTTATTCACGATGAATTATTTCCACTGAACGAAAAATCAATCGATACATGGAAAATGGTAATGTCAAGTTCAGAAATTATGACGAAGCCATCTTCTGGAAAGTTGTTTAGGTTGAGACACAAGAGAATATCTATTCCAATGTCAACAACATGCAGAAATCAGGAAAATGGCGGATTTTTGCAAAAAAGTATTGGTTTTCGTCGATTTGGTTGCCTCGAGATCGATAGCATCGACAATGCATACATTACCGCTGTCGACGTTAATTTAATGTGGGCAGAGGCATTTATGCTCTACCAATTGCCCGATTACGATTGTAATTTTAATCCGAAAGATTCCATTGAGTTTGGAATGTATAATGTAAAATACTATATTAAATGAAACAAATTGACATCACCCGCAAACGCACCAGTTATGAATCCGGTCGAAGCAGGGAAGAATTCTACCTCCTTGCTCCCGGATTCGTTAACACGGTCCTTGGTGTTCGTGTTCCGCTGGGTTCACGAAAAGATTTAGTTACTTTGCGCGATAAAATAAACAAACACTTAGAATCATGAGTGAAGAGAAGAAATTAATATTAGAAGGCCTGTCGCTTCAGGATGCCATATTCCGCTGTGGTGAGCTGCACCTCACGCTTGAAGATACAGTGCGATTGATGACCGACAAAACAGATCATTCGCCGGCAAAGCTGTTAAAGGCATTGCAGGACCCGAGCACAGAGGAGTGCAAATGGTATCAAAATGGTGCCGCTGAAGGTAACCTGAAGCTAAACATCGATCTTGAAGCCAACGTTGGCGAACCTAAAGCAAAAGATGCTTACAAAAACCTATCGGGCGAACGTCGCCGGCAAGCTATTAATAAAAAGCTTGATGAGTTGTTTGGTGTATAATTAATGACAATAAAAGATATGAAAAATCAAGAAATAAAAGATTCTTCGAGCAAGATGTACGCTTCTTTGCTCGAACTATTTCTAAACCCCGAAGATTTCAGGGAGTCAATCAGAACCCCATTTGTGCAAGGTGAATTTGTTCTTGCTACCGATGCTTACAGTATCATCATGTTCAATAAAAGTCAGACTAATGTAACCGAATTCGAGAAGAATACGAAACACCCCAACGCGTTAGCTGTTATCCCTGCAGGTGAAAATATAAACGAGTCGATTAAATTATCAGACCTGCAATTGATGTTGTTAAAATCGAAGGATGCAGTGAAAAAAAAATACAAAATCAAAGCGGAAAAATGCCCTGATTGTTTCGGTCGTGGTGAGGTTGATTTTGAATTCACGGATTACCGGGGAAATACGCACGAACACGAACACGATTGTCCAACATGCGAAGGTATTGGTAGAATTGACCGGATTGCTAATCTTGAAACTGGTGGATATGTGAATGATTTCAAAGAAGTGATTGATTGGAGTTCTCCATTTCAAGCAAAATTAATCGAAAGACTTGCTAAAGTAGCTGAAGCATTGAATGAAGAAACAGTCAGGATGGTGTATAGAACTACATCATTATCCATTCATAAATTTGTTGTTGGCGATTGCGTAATTTGTTTAATGCCACTGCAAAACATCACAGCAGATTGTGACATTGTAACACATTGCGATCTGTTTTTAATATCGTAGAAAAATAATATCTTTACAGTCGAAAATCATAAATAACACGCATCATGATTGTTACATTCATCATTATAATTATTCTCCTGGCGAATTCACTGGTAAGCGTAATCCGCATTGCTGTGTATGGAGGTAGTGTTATTCGTCCGGATTTCCGCAAAGCATTAGAACGCATCAACCGGGGCAACATGTTCTCGTTTCTGCTCGAGAACCGGTTCTGGTATCGCTCGAACGTGGTGGGTTATTATCTTACCTGGTTGGTATGGCTTTCAATAGTTGCCATGGGGCTGTACTTTATCATCAGGTAAGCAGGTTTCACTCCTGTTCATTAAAGCTCGTGCATTTACTGCACGGGCTTTTTTTGTCCTTTATTCCCATGTGCATGCACCATATATTCGCTGTATAATTCAATGCAGCAATGATTTCAGAAAATATAACCAAACAGCAATTTATTATCGATGTGTTACAGCGCGACCTGAATAACATCTACAAAGCGCAATTGGGCATTGCCCGGCAGAATATCTATATCGAAGGCAAGGAACTGAAGGTGAAAAGAAAACATACTAAAAAAATTGGTGTCCGCTCCGGAGCCTTGCTTAAATCGCTCGAAAACCCCGACTTTATTATTCAGGCATCCGGAGAAAAGTTTGTGGTGTCGGCAGGCATTGTGTTACACATGCGATTTATCGACATGAAGAAATATGGCAATAGACGAATTTACAACCGTCAGGTTTGGGGAATACTTTATAATAATGCACTCCGGGATATCCGATCAGGATATGGAAAAGAATTGTATGATTTTGTGGCAGCAGCATTACATGAGGCATTTGGCGAGGAGCACGGATCCAGTAAAATATCTCGTAAGAAATCATATCCACATGTAAAAGGAAAGGAATCATAATGGCAAAACTTAAAGACGACAATATACGCTGGATCCTTGAGTTGGATGCTAAGGGTGTGCAGGGAGAACTCAACATCTTATCCTCAACTATCGATCGGCTGAAAAAAGAAAACCGGGAACTCTCGGTTGAAATGAAAAAGGCGCAACGTGCCATGGATGAGGCTGAAAAAGCAGTTGCTAAATTGGAAGCAGCCGGAAAAACTAATACTAATGAGTACCGGTACGCAAAAGAAGCGATGGAAAGCAATTCTGCGGCTGTTCAGGATTTTACAAAGCAAATAGCTGATAACAAAAAAGCCATTGAGGAAAACATTCAGAAAAAAGACGAAATTATCAAAACCATGAAACTTGAGGACATGACTATGTCGCAACTCAAGAAACGTGCCGGTGAACTTGAAAATCAGCTGGAAAATACTTCTCAAGCGGCTAATCCAAAAGCATTTTCCGCACTACAAAAAGAACTGGAACAGGTAAACGGTAGGATGTTTACTGTTGGCAATACAGGTAAAAACATCATGCAACAATTTGCATCAATGCACAATCCAGTTGGACAAGCCGCTAAGGGCGTGCTTGGACTTAATCAGGCATTCAAAACATTAGCTGCAAATCCTGTTGTGCTTGTAATTACGCTATTGGTTGGTTTGTTCGTAATTCTATATAAAGCATTGAAAACATCCGAGGAGGCGACCAACAAGCTGAATCAAATCATGGCTCCACTTAAGGTGTTGTTTGATGCAGTTTTGAACGTTGTGCAAGAAATAGTAATTGCTTTGTTGGATTTCTCGATGGCAATTATCAATGGATTTACGAAAGCTATAAGCATTATTCCAGGTGTTGGAAAAGCAATGGAAAAAGTGAATGAGAAAGCAAAGGAAGGCATAGAGCTGGAGAAGGCAAAAGAGAAATTGGATATAAAAAATCGTAAGTTATTAGTTGAAAATTCGGCTAAAGAGTTAGAGGCTTCAAGGCTCCGAAATGAAGCAAAAAAGAAAGATATGCTATCTGACGAAGAAAGAATTGAAGCATTAAATAAGGCGTTAGATCTTGAAAAAGAAATTGTAGAATCTAAAGTTAGTCAGGCAAAAGAAACGCTTGAAATTGCAGAAGCAGAAGCAAAGAGGGTGAAAAACACGAAGGAAATAAATGATAATATTGCTCAATTAAAAGCTAACGTGTTGCGTATTGAAAAAGAATATTATGACAAAACCAGAGATGTTGAAGCTCAACGATCAGCAGCAGAGCTGGAGATGCAGCGCGATCGCGAGCAAAAAGCCAAAGAGGCGATTGAAACCCGTGTAAAAAATGTAGAGAATGCATTAAATGAGGAACTAAATAAACTACGCCGTGCACGTCTTCAGGGGTTGATTACCGAAACTGAGTATAATCGCAGGATTGAGGAGGAAGCTGTTAAGAGCCTTCAAAATCAACTGAAAATCAAAGGGCTTGGTAAAGATAAACAGATTGAAATTCAGGCACAATTATATGATATCCTGATTAAAGAAAAAGAAAAATATGAAAAACTGCTGGCCGACACAAGTATCGAAACATCCATTCTTACAAAAGAACATAACACGCGACTGAAACTTGCAGGTGTTTACAATGTCGAATTAAGCAAACTTACCAAGGACCAGCTCGCTGAAAAAATAAGGATTGAAAATGAGTATCAATCTAAACTCACTGATATTGCCATCAGGGGTGAGAAAGAAAGACATAAAATTGCGCTACAGGAAGCCGGGGTAGATGGTGATCCCGCTAAACTCACCGAGGAAAAATTAAGGGTTCTCGAATTGCTTAATAAGCATCATAAGGCAAACCTTCAGAAAATCGAAGATGATTATGATAAAAGCTACATCGACCGGCAGAATGCTACTGATGCTGCTCTTATACAAAGTTTACAGCAATCAGCTCAGGCGCGGTTCAGTGCCATTGATGCAATAGAGAAAGGGCAGCTGGCAAAATTAAAGTCAAACCTTGCAAATGGTTTGATAACTCAGAAGCAATATAATTCAGCAGTTAAAAAAGTTGAAGAAGAGTCTCTCGAGAGAAGATTAGAGGAACAAAAAGAATACGTTGAAAAAATCAAGGAAATCACCAATCCTACCGACGAGCAAATTCAGGCACTGGAGTCGGCAGAGGATGCATTGATAGATGTTCAGGGCAAAATCAATGATAAGAAGATTAAACAAGAGCAGGAATTTCAAGAGAAAAAGAAAGCTATTGTTCAGGCATACATGCAGCAAACAAGTGAAATTGTATCTGCTGCATCAAATTTTGTTCAGGCATTACAAAGTGCAGAAACATCAGCTGTTCAAGCTGATTACGAGAAACGGCTTTCGGGGCTCCATCAAAGTGATGCAGACTACGCACAAAAAAAGGAACAACTTGAGCAGGAAAAAGCACAAGCAGAGCTGGATATTCAGAAAAAATATGCTGATGCTCAGTTTGCCATTCAGGTTGCTCAAATTGGTGTAGCAACAGCTACCGGGATTATGAATGCATGGGCTTCATCAATGATTATTCCATTCCCATTTGGTGAAATAGTTGCAGGTGCTCTTACAGCAATTTTAATTGGAACAGGTATAGCACAAGTTGCAGCTGCTAATGCTGAGCGTAATAAAATAAAATCAACTACACTTTCATCACCCGGTTCATCTTCAGGAGCATCAACCGGTCAGATACAACTTCGAAGTGGACTTGCAGAAGGCGGATATAACGAAGACTTTTCGAAAGATGGAGGATATACCGGACCAGGACATCGATATGATATTGCCGGTACCCTTCCGGTGCATTCAGGAGAATACGTAGTTGCAGTACCGGAGCTTCGCCGTCCGGATGTTGCTGACAAAGTTCGATCGATCGAGCGTGTTCGTCGTCGCCGTACTTCCCGGAATCCGCTTCCTGAAGGTTTTGCTGATGGGGGTGCAAATATGCCGGCAGGATCGCCGGAGTCTGGTACGTACGTTATGCTTGACAATTCTACAGTTAGAGATCTTGTTGGCATACTGCGCGATATTCGCAATGGAAAGGTAGTTATAAAAACGTATTACGGCATTACAGAATTACAGGCAGCACAAAAGGAAAAATCAGATTATGAATCAAAATTCGATTTGAAACCATGAGTTTAAAGATTAAAAAGAAAACCGGAGAGATATTTGATTTGCCACAGGATTATGTGATTGAAGCAGAAAAAAATAATCCTGCATTTACTACATCCGGAAGTAAAACTATTACAATTAATTTTCCTGCGACAGACAACAATCGGAAATTGTTGTTGAACACCGAACGCTTAGACAAAGCAGAACGGCCAGAAACATTTCCGGTATTAGTAGAATCGGATGCATATCAACAGCAGGGTTTGATGACAATTAACTCGGGATTTAATGCCGGGATAGGTTTTGATGAGGCTGAATTGTATAATAAAATGGGTACAATTAAATTAAAAGATTTACCGGGATTGCCTGTTTTAGAATATTCCGGAACACTCGAACAAAAATTGGATTATTTGCTGAGCTATTTGACTGATGTTATGAAAAATGAGACAGTAGCAGATTTTTATGTGTTTCCTGTTATCTTACAATATGAGAAAGTTGATTCAAAAGAGTATTACATAATTGTAAATGAACTTGATTTAACGATTGATCCTGAAAACTTACCAAATGGACGGCTGGCTGAACTAAGCGGATTAAATCGTCGAATTATGACTGTATATGATTCTGAGGAAATTCAATTAGATGTTCCTCGTGGGTTTGGCATTTCTCCTTTTTTAAAAGTACATAAGATCCTGCAGCTAATATTTTCTTATTTTGGATACACCATTGTGGAAAATCCATTTGCAGAATATCAGCTGGGCAAACTGGTTCTGCTTAACAATGTGATGGATACTGTTGTAACAGGTGTTTTGAATTATAAAGATATGATGCCCGATGTAACTGTGAACGAATTTTTTGATTATTTATATAATAAATTCGGCATGAAATATTATATAAATTCTAATGCAAAAACTGTTAGGTTGAGATTTATAAACAACTTATTACGCACAGATATTCCCGATTACATAGATTTAAACGAGTTTAAAACAGAAGAACTTATAATCAATTATTCTTCATTGCCAAAACAGTTAAAGTTAACTGCTAATCGCGAAATTGAATCATCGAAAACACCGTACAACACATTTGAAAAATTTCTACAGGAATATGATCAATTTACAGAATATAATGGTATAAATATTACTGAAGGAGTTGTAAACTTATTCGACAAAATTATATCAAGATATTATGTAAATAATCCATATAATGGTTCTACAGTTATTAATTCTTCTGATTTTTTCGATTGGGACAAAGAGAATGATATTGAATATGAAGAAATTAAAATGGATGATCTGTCTGTTCCTTTAATGCGTTATAAATCTGGACATACATATTTAGCTTTTCTGTTAGGTTACAGACTGAATTATACTGAGAACACAAATAAGGAAAGTGATAATGATAATACCATCAGTGCGTCAAAAATAGCCTTTGCCTTTGGGTTTAAATTAACACAACTGACAAATATTGCACAGTACAATTATTTTTTTGCATCACAAATAAATAGGGATGAATTTGGTAATTTTATATATGATGGTCCAATCAGGCAGGATATATCACTCACTATTAATCGTGAAGATGGTTTGTATAACCGGTTTTGGAAACATTATGATTCGTTTATCAGACACTCAAATTTTGAAGTGAAATGCAAATTAAAAATGTCAGAGTCAAGTGTTTTAGATTACGATATTTCAAAACAAAAATTGATTAACAATCAACCTCTTATAACAAAACAGATAAAATTCAGGATGAATCAATCCGAAAGTATCCCGGAATTTTCATTTTTAACTACCAAGTTATATCAGCCGTATGATCTTGTTGCTGAGCAAATGATTCCAACTTACGAAAATCAAAGATATTATTGGAAGTGGGTAAGAACTCGCGTTCCTGATCCGGATGTTTTATTAGGTGTTGGAAATTATCATGTTATTGAAGGTGCAACAAATGAATTTGTAATTGTAATTATTGATGATGAACCTGTAGAAATAGAAATAAGTAAATTGATTTGGAAAATCCCAACCGAATTACAATTTACTAATAACGAACAGCGAATCTTTACGTACAATTTTAAAGTCATGGATTTTGCAACACATTCAATTTATGATATCGTTGAAACTATTACATACACTCCTGAAGAAATTGTCTATTAATTGTCCTTTATAACCACTATAGAAACAAATAATTTTGACAAAATGAATAAGCAAACAATCATATCAACACCATCGCTCGCCGACACGAATGTTTTATATGCCCGGTGGATCGCGATTCCCGGAAACGAAGATAAATCACAAAGTGAGTTTTATTCATTCCTGCGAGTTGAGTCTATTGAGCGAAGTATATTCTTGTCAGACAATACAGTTGAATCGTTTGATGACATTAAATACAATATTGTGGTACTTAAGGTAACACCGAAATAATGCCAGGAACACTTTCATATAAAAATGAGCCCAAGCAAGCATATTTGGTTAACAATCCAATTGTGTTTGAATTGCAATCCACAGTACAGGAGTTGATTCATTATAATATTATGATTAATAGTGTAGTGATTTTCTCCGGCACTTCAATTCCTGCAGGATCAGCTGGTGAATTTGAAGCGAATATTCAGATCTCAGAGATTGTAAAATCTTACATGCAAAAATCTCAGATTGTCAGCATGGCCGTCATGGTAACTCAAATAGCAAACAGTCATTTGCCTATTTTAGTAGAATTCACGCAAGGCGAATCTACTTTGAATTATTCCGGGAAGATTTATAAAGGTGGTATTGGGAAGAAAATGCTCAGGTATTTGAAAGGGTTAGACACTGATATCTTCAGCTATAAACTCTTGAATATAGACAAACAGTTCTTCATGACAACACGCACATCCGGCCGGCACATTGTTGTGAAAGAAAACGAGTTGTTTCCGCTGTATTTCATCGCATCCGACAAAGCATATACCGTTGTCACCGAGTATGGTAATGTGTTTGCATTTCCGGAGTTAACCGAGGGTGATATGTACGCGTTCAATGTAGAAGTCTTACGAAACGCGAGCTTCACAAGTTATGGGAAGATCCCGGCATATCTTGGGATCCTGCTTGATGGAAAATTCGTGTTTGATATCATCATCAAAAAACCGGCAGCTACTCCTGATAAATATATTATTCGCTTTGCCAACTCCTTTTCGGCTTATGAACAAATTGAAGTGACCGGTAAAGCAATTGCTAAACCCGAGTTCACAGATAGCGCATTCATGATCTATGATCAGTTAACGGATGATTATATTGAGCAAAATAACCGGTTGAAGCTTCGTGAAATTATTAGTGCTGATTTCGGGTATAAAACTTTGGATGAGTTCCTGTTTATCCGGGATATGCTTCAAAGCGAGAAAAAATATCTTATTGATCAAACCGGCCGGGAACATGAGGTAAGAATTAGTGCCGATGATTTCACGCATGATATAGTGCCCCGGGAACCAGGCAGTGTGAAACTTACAATTAAATTTGTCGATATCGATATCAATCATTCACCTGAAGTAGATGAATCGCTGGCCGATTTTAATTTCGGCGAAGCAATTTGGGAATCAGGGATTACAAATGGGTATGGATTTTTATTTTCAGATCTAACTTTAAAAACATCATAATTATGTCAGTAATAGGAACATTGAAGAAAATATTTTCAAATTATAATGGTCAAACGCCGTCGACAGGCAAGGAGATTGAGGATGCGTTTAATGATAATTTTACAGACGTAAAGGAGTCTGTAAATGATATTGATGTAAGAACTGAAGATTTGGAAGGTGCTGTTGTGAAACATTCGGAGCAAAGTTTGACGGAGGGGCAAAAAACTCAGGCGAGGACAAATATATCATCTGTTGGCGTGAGCGATGTTCTTGCAGTATTGGGAAATAGTGAAACTAAAGTGTTAAGTCAAAAAACATCAACTTCGGTAATCTATTCACAGATTGCTCAGATAATAAAATTTCATGACCCATCTTTGATATTTGTTGATATTGTTACAACTTCTACACCTACACCATCCTCAGGTTCTTTGCTAAACAAGGCTTGGTTAGCAATTGAAAATGGTACCGTGTTTGGCTTAACAAATTGTAGTGCTGGACAAATAATTTATAACAATGGAACAGGGTTCAAAAAAGAGTGGCCAACAAATAGAGCGAATAGGAATAAAATGCTACCTGCAATGGGTGGTATTTTTAAAGAAATGAAGTCCACACCAGTTGCAACAGCTTATGATAATTTTTTGAATACTGACACTCCCACTTCCATTTTTAATGGTTGGAGGTATAAGTGTAACTTTATTGCCACGTTTCGAGTTGCTGAATTTTGTTTTTCCTCAAGTCATGCTAATAAAAATGTAATTGGATATGTATGGGATGAGAATGGAAATATAGTTGCTACAAGTTCAGTTCTAACAAAAGCTGCCGGAGCAAATGTATTGACATACTATTTTATTTTTGATAGAGATATTACATCTGATTTAGTTGGTTCTAAGTTCTGGTTTGGTATCAGAGCTGAAGACTTTACAACCATAATAATAGGTGGAAGACAGGTAACTGGGACAGAAGGTGGTTTGCTTGATTTGACCGTTTTTGAGCAATATTCTACTATTGAACACGGATATGATGCTTGGACAAATATCGCTACACAGGGCTCTCGGTTGCCTTATCTTAAATTATACAACTCGGATTCAATCAATTTGTCTGATTTGATTAATCAAGGTATTACTTTAATCTCAAATGCGTTTTCCGACATATTGGTTTATGATTCTTTCTCTGTTTCTGTTAATTATCTGACTCAAAATGGCGGACAATCGTATGGAAGTCCATTTACAGGATGGGGAGCTTTATTTGATAAAGTTGGAATTGATTTTAATGCAATTAGCATACCCGCGATTAAAAGACATGCAGTAACTGAAGAAAGGGAATGGGCACATATTCAGGCAGTTGTTAAACAGTCTGCCAATGGTGATATTGTAGCACTTTCTAAAAAAATACCGGTTAACTCTGAATTAGCAACATTAACAGATGTATTTATACCTTTATTCAATCCGGGGTTAACTGAAGTAATTACGCTAAATGACAGCTCATTTACAGGGAGCAGCTATTTTATTGGATATTGTTTTTATAATAAAGATGGGCAATATGCATATGGTGGTACTGTCAATGGTACTCAAACAAATTTTGCAGGAAATTCATACTACATAACTGACAAAACGTTTGAGCCGAGTGTGCCAACGTCATGGGCTGTTTTTTCGGGAAATCCCTGTATTCCGATACAACACTTATTAATGAGTAATGCCAGAGAAATTAAACATTTAATTGAATTAGATGAAATAAATGAAAAATTAAATGAAATTGAAGAACAATTGGATTTGCTTTCTCCTGAAGTAATTGACATAAGTTTGCCTGACAATATATATGCAGTAGTAGGAGATACACTTCAGTTATTTTATCGGGGTATGATAAAAGCGCCAAATCCATACATTTACGATGTATTAGTGTCCTGCTCGAAGGGCAAACAATACCCACGGTATTTTGAATATCTGCCAGTATCTGGAGATGTTGGTACAACCACTTTCAAAATAGAAGTTAAAAACAAAGACGGTCTGATAATTGGGACGAAAACATGTAACCTTATAACCAGGGCTGCTGTTCAATCTCCATCTACAGCAAAGAAAATACTTTGCGTAGGCGATAGTTTAACTTCTGCAGGAATCTGGTGTCAGGAAGCATCACGAAGATTGGTTGGTTCTGGAGGTTCGCCATCTGGTTTGGCATTATCAAACATTTCATTTTTGGGAAGAAAAACAGGTGGTGGAATAGGATGGGAAGGAACTGGAGGATGGTCGTGGGATTCATATTCTACTGCTGGTCGTGAAGCTTATAAATTTATTATTTCTGGCGTTACAACATCACCATCTATAGGAGCGACATATACTAATAATGGAATTGTATATACTATTTCAGAAGTTAATGTAACTGAAGGTGCTGGTTACGTTTCGGCTCTTGGAACTGGCGCACCAACTGCATCAGGTATATTAACAAAAGCAACAGGAGAGGGGGATGTTACTCTTTCTTTTAGTTCATCAGAACCAGATGCTGGAAATCCATTTTGGGAATCAGATACTAATTCTCTTGATTTTCCTCAATATGTTAATGCATATATGGGGGGTAGTTGTGATGCTATATTTTTTCTTCTATCGTGGAATGCACAAACTCCACATAGGAGTAATTTCTCAAGCATGATAACAACAGCCAAGACGTTAATAGACCATATTCATACGAACTTTCCAGATTGCAAAATAAAGATTATGGGAATACAACTTCCAAGTTTAAATGGGGGGATGGGTGCTAATTATGGCGCAACTGGAACAAGTTATGCGGACATGTATGGTAATGTGGTCACAGTTTTGAATCAAAACAAAGCATATCAAGATTGGTGTAATGAAAGTGCATATTCTGCATTTATGGAATTTGTAAACGTATCAGCTCAATTTGACAGCGAAAATAATATGCCCGAAACGGATAAGGTGGTTAATACAAGAGCAACAAAAACTGAAAAAATTGGTACAAATGGAGTTCACCCATCAACTGAGGGATATTATCAAATTGGGGATGTTGTGTTTAGGAACTTTGTTGCTAATTTCTGCCAATAAAAACACACCAGATATTGAAAATGCCTATAACCCAAATTGCGAGGGTTATTTTGTTTGTAGTTTGTAGTATGTAGCATGTTAATATACTTCACCCAATTGATGGAAAATTCTTCTTTATCATATCAGATTTTTGCCCAATTCTTTTCCTCAAGTACTTTTCAGTAGTTGCTAAATCCCGGTGCCGGAGATGCCTTTGAAGTTCATAGGTATTCGCTCCGGCATCGGCCAGTTCCTGAGCTCCTGAATGTTTCCAGGAATAATACTTTATATCTTTAGATAAATTCAAGCGGTCCCGGATTTTATTAAATCGTTCTCTCAATGTGTTTCTTCCAAGCACTTCAGTACCGGGTTCACCATGTTTACCAAGCAAATATAATTCACCATTATAGTCCTGAAGCTTCCATTTTTCTGTTATAAGGTAATAAAGCTCATCCGGGATGTCGATCGTTTCAGTTCTCCTGTTTTTGGATCTATCATTAAATACTGTAATAGTCCGAGATGTAAAATTTATATTTTTAATTTTAAGATAACGCAATTCAGTACATGGCCTGATTGCTGTATAATATACAAAACAGCACGACATCCATAGTTGTGGGTATTCCTTCTCAATTTCATTCTTCAGAATTCTACGAATACTTTCCGGGATTCCGGCAGGAGCCATATCAACAATTTTGCCCATGCGTGGAATATTGCTGTCAACAGGGTTTTGGATCTTAATTTTTTTCTCTGTCTTAAGAAAACCGAAAAATCCATGCAGCACCTGTTGATACTTCTGAATTGTTTTTCTTGATTTTGTTTCTGATAATAGGCGTAGAAAACGAATGATCACATCACTGTTAAAGTACGTGATATCCTTATCTAATAGCCTATTATGCTCAAGATACTGAGAAAACTGACGTAGTTTAGAGCGATGATCCTCGAGCGTAGTAGAAGCCACAAATGGCTTTTTCCAAAGCAAATATTCAGAAAATAGAGGCTGAATAAAAGATTTGTTACGCGTTTTTTTTCCTTTAAAAGTTATTGAATTATAGTAAGCTAATGCATCTTCAAATTCAACTTCAGAGTTCTGATCGAAAGGCCTCCATCCGGAGTCAAGTTTGTGAGTGTATTCTTTAATAATCCCATCGGCATAGGATTTTTTTTCCTGGTATGTTGTAAATTTGTCGAATCCCTCATAAATTCTCGATCTGACTTTCTCGCCAGTGAGCCTGTTTGTTACTGAGTATTCTACATACCACTTCCCATTCACATCCCCTTTGCAGTCGTTGAGATGTGGATAAACGATTTCTTTAGCTTTTCTTCCCATGATTTTTTTGCTTTTTAGCTGCGACACTAATAACAAAAACAAAATGCTCAAGGAAGGAATAAGTGTCTGTAGACATTAATTTTTGTCTTGTTACAGACACTTATTTTTTTATGAATGTTTGTTATCAACGAGTTAATAACAACTTGTGCGGCTGAAGGGACTCGAACCCCCACGCCTCTCGGCACCAGATCCTAAGTCTGGCGCGGCTACCAATTACGCCACAGCCGCAATTCGCTAAAGCGGGTGCAAAGATAATAATTATTTTTAATGTGCCAATTTTTTTACTACTTTTGCACTTCAAAATTTAAAAACCATTTGTAAGGTTCATTGTATGATAAAAATAACATTCCCCGACAGTTCGGTACGCGAATACCAGGCAGGTATTACCGGACTTGAACT
>JAUSNQ010000021.1 GCA_030655595.1 Paludibacter sp. | reverse complement strand
GTTCATCTGGATTTTTCTGTAATTGGATATCGGCTTTTTTACCTCAATCCAATATTTCCTCCTTTATCCGCTTTTCCTTTCAATCTCGATTTATCACTGATGACATAACTTCTTCTTTCAAAACGCGGATTTTCATAAATCAAACCTTTTGAAACAGCACCTTTTTCAACCCGTGGGTCAGCACATTCAAAAAAGTTACAATGTGAAATCATATTGCGTGAACCGGATAACCTGATTGGGATTTTTGCCTGCGATCGACTGAAAATGGAATTTCTGATCGTAACATAAACGATTCCGCTTGTTCGTAAGATATATTGTTTTTCATCCTTGGCCGACAAATCAAACACGCAATGATTCACGTATAAGCTTCCGCCAAGGGTTGACTCATCCATGCCCCCACGGTAATAATCCAGGACATACTGCGTGATATTACTGAAAACGGTGTTGTCAAAATGCACATGTTCAGCACTATACTTCCCTTTGTCGTCTTTTTCCTGCGACAATATTAATCCTCTGTAAGAATTTCTCAAATTTGAATTGATAATTCTGATTGTATCTGCAATACTGCCTTTGTATGCATTGATGATCGCACCTGTTGCAACATTGAAATCGTAAATATCACAATTGTCGATGATTAAATTATATCCAACTGCGTTTTCTTTTGATGAAACGATGGCATATTTGGCCGGAAAACGTGCTTTGCTATCTCCGTCCATGGCAATATTTTCAAATCTGACCGTTGAATTGCCTTCAATCTCAAACAAAGAAGCGTTTTCACGCTGCACTTCCATTTTGATGACAGGTTTTGTATCTGCCTTCTTGACTGCACGAATGGTTAAACTTTTTGGCAAAATAACTTTACGCGTCAACACGTGAACTCCTTCTTCCAGTTCGATGATGTCACCTGCCGAGGTTTTGGAAATAAGTCTTGCCAAAATATCGGTTCCTGGTGCAACGGTATGAACTTTTGCAGATTTTTGGGCTACTTGCTGATCTTGTGGTTTGTACCATTCCGGACCACAATTCACTGCAGATGCCAATTCTATCATCGGCTCAGCCCCTGTATGCTGGAAAGCCCCAACGTATGATTCATCACGAACCACTCCCGTAATATCAGTCCGCACAAAACCTAATTTTCTGGCTTTTGCTTTCGTAGCAATGTAATCAACACCCCAGACTTCACCTTTTCCAATTTCACCCACAACCGTACCATCGCCAGATAACATACCCGCTTTACTAATCATGAGATTATTGTCGAACTTAACACCTTCGATTTGATCATAGGCTTTGATTAAATCAGTTTCATTTGGTGAATAAACCAGGTTGTTTAATAACAATGTATTTTCCGGTCGCACCACCCTGTCCCTAAAACCAAAACCAACTCCAAAAGCCCACGGTGTTACACAATCCACATAAGTATTGTTAGCAATAATTACATTCTTAACTGCAGCATATCCGTTAGCCGGTGAATTTGGAATTGCATTCATGATTGACAAAGGCGCACGGAATTCTTCTCCCGTAAGTTTATAGAAATAATTGTTAAAGACCCGATGTCCTTCATTGACAATTCTTACCCCACCCGTAAAAGGTTTGCCATTACCGATAAACCAGTTCCCGGCCACAATATTATTATCGCCATGCCGAAGCACCACGCTACCTTCACATTCAAATATGGTATTGTTTAGTATTCTGTTAGCACCTGATTTAATGGAGATAATTTCTGTTTCACCATTACAGTGTTCAAAATAATTGCCTTCAACGATTGTACTCGAATTAAGGTGGCATACATGGCTGGTACCAATACGGATTGTTTCACCGCCATTCGAGCCTAATCTCGGTCTGGGACCAAAATAATTCCGGGTAATCAAATGGTTATTTTCGATGCTGTTCGAATCGTTTGGCCACACGACCAAAGTAACACCCTCATTGGCTTTACCGGCAAAATAGCAATACTCCACCCGGTTCTCTTTTCCATAGACACTTACCCAGTGATCCGAGCTATCCTTATGTAAATTATAACTATCAATCACACAATTAGATAAAACACTGTTGTATGCATAATCGGTTGAACTGGTACGAAATTCAATAACAGCAGTTTTTGGCGTACTGCCGTTGCGGAATACAAAACCCGCAACATGCAGGTATTTACCTGAAAACTGCAAGCGCGATTTTCCTTCGACAAATACTTTTCCGGGAGTTTCAGCCACCATATAGATATACTTGTCTTTTGCGCCCTGACCTTTCAGTTTAAACTCAACATCTTTCCAAATTCCATTTGCTAAAACCAAAGAATCACCGGCATTGAGTGTTTTCACTGCCCGATCAAACTCAGTTATATTTTGAACTTTGATAGTTTTAGCAACTGCGATTTGAAACGAAATGATTGATAAAAGGGTAAAGAATAATAACTTTTTGCTCATGATAATAATTTTAGGATGAGATATATACACCTGTCAGATTTTACGCTGACAGGTGTTGATAAAATACGCTGATTTAATTCAGCTTTATGGAATGATAGCGCTTTCAAACGCCTGTTTTGCCGCATTTAATTTATCTACTTCTTCTTGTACCTGCCTTTCAACTAGGGCCGTAGCGGTCCGCTTTACTTTTGCCGCAGCAATTGCCGCAGCAAATGGAACTCTATCAGCAGGATTAACTGAACCGGAAGAAGATCCATCCGGAGTCGCTGTATTGAGCGCATCACATGCAACAATTAGTTCGTGAAGCGGACGACGATCTGAAATAAATATCTCAGCTTGATACAGTTTTCCTTCAGCAGCGAATGTTGTATAGGCTTTTGCAATATCTTCAATTTTCAAGTCAGCCTTATCAAGCACTGCCAGTGCAGCAACCAATTTCGTTTTGTAGTTCGTGGTATAAGGACCGTAGTTGATTGTCGAACGGAAATCACCTTTGTTATACCCATTGACACAATTATCAACAAAATCTATCTGGGAAGTTACAAACTCCTGAAATTCCTGTTTATATTGTTCGAGAGTTTTTGGAATAATTACGGTCTCCTCTTCCATAGTACAAGCACCAAAGACACTTATAACCATCAGAAGTAGAAGATATTTAATAAAATTCTTTGTTTTCATAACTCATTCATTTATACTGATTAATAATCTTCATTTTGTTCAATATCCAGCTCATTGTTGGTATCCAGTTCCGTTTGCGGAATAGGCAGAATCAGACGAGCGGGGATAAAGAATCGTTCTTCAGGTGGTTGAATTGGGTTATATTTAGAATAAAGCAAAACCCAATCGGTTTCAAACACATGTTTTTTCATGATGTTGACAGCTTTCAAAGGATCATTGTACGATTTATTCATACGCAGCAAATCGAACCAACGTTGATTTTCGAATGCTAATTCCAGCCTTCTTTCTGTGTAAACACCATCAAGCGCTTCCGTTTTTGAGGCATAAGGACCCACCGGAGCAGCTCCGGCTCCTGCTCTGTTGCGAACCTGATTTACATAAGTATGCGCATCACCATGATTTCCATCCTGAGCCAACACTTCAGCATAAAGCAAAACAACATCGGCATGACGTAACAATATCCAGTCGTTTTCTGCCTGAAAAGTTTGAGATATGGCGGGGTCGTTATACTTGAAAATATACGGTAACTGAGAAGTTGCAGATCTGTTCCAAATACGATAAGAAGCATCTTTGCGATCAGCACCGCCTATACTATCGAATAATGCGCGAATTTCCAGAGTCGGAGCGTTATAACCCATTGGTGTACCTATTTTCAGGAAAGTATTTCCTGAGCCAAGCGGTGCAAAATAACTCCAGAAAGGAGATCCAACACCAAGCGCTCCACCTTTATATCGCACTGCAAAGATGATTTCATTATTCATTTCATTTGTTGTGCTGAAAATATTCGCAAATGCACCTGCTCCGGTCAACAAACTATGGGGTGAAGATGTCATAATTTCCTCCAACAATGGTTTAGCCAAGGCAATATTTGCAGCTCCACCACGCATCATATAGGCTTTAGCTAATAAACCTTTAGCAGCCCATTTGGTTACGCGTCCTTTTTCAGCATTAGGATATGTCGAAGGAGCCTGATTGGCAGCTTTGATTAAATCAGGTATGATAATTTCATCATAAATCTCATTGACAGAAGAACGAGGAATGCGTTTCGCTTCATTGGGACCGATCACAGTCGTAACTTTGAACATATCTCCAAAGAAAGTAACCAAATTATAATAATGCAACGCTCTGATAAACAACAACTCTGCCTCATATTGAGCACGTTGTGATTCGATGGTGATGTACGCATTGTCTTTGACAGATGGCAACACTGCATTCACATTCGAAATATTCTGAAATACTTTGTACCAATAGTCAATCAATATCGGTAAACTGGGAGATGTTCTGAATAAAGTCAAATCAGTTTGATCGATACGAGCTGTCGTACTGGAACCGGTATTGTCCTGACAGGTATTGTCAGATCTCAGTTCAGTAAACAACCACTCGTCTTTTAAAGTAGAAGCCAAGCCGGCATAGCTACCCAATACCCCCTGATTGATACGAATCGGAGTGGTGTAAAAATCAACTTGAGTTAGTACTGATTCGGGTTTTTCTGTCAGGAAATCCTCACAAGCTGTAAAAAACATCACCGCCGAGAACAAGCTGATAATAAATAATATCTTTTTCATTTTTCTTTTTTTTGAATTTTCAACAATAAAATTAGAATAGTATATCAACACCCACAGTAAAGGTACGATTGAGCGGGAAAGCTCCACGTTGATATCCTTCTATCAGCGGACTGTTATAAATACCTGAAGTACGTCTTGCTTCTGGATTGATTCCACGATAGTCGGATGCCATGAAGTACAATAAATTCTGCGCAGAAAAATAAGGCCTTATGTTACTTATTTTCAGCTTCTTTACAACTGATTCAGAAAGTTTGTAACCCAGTGTAAAGTCTCTGAGTGCAGCATAAGAAGCATCTTCAATCGCATAATCGGTAAGCATCAGGTCGCCACCTGAAGTAGTTGTCGAGTAAACCGTTTGACCGTCTCCCGGGAACATTGGACTGATATATCGGTCATTCGTGTATGCTTTATTATAACGCAACTGTTCGTTGTAATTAATATTTCCATTGATCACCTTTATTCCCTGAACTCCTTGGAACAAGAAACTCAAATCAAAGTTTTTCCATGTGAAGGAATTGGTAATACCCCATGTGAAATCAGGGAATGGATCACCAAGGACTGTACGGTCGTCGGCATCAATACGATTGTCATTGTTGGTATTAGCTACCTTAAGACCACCAACTGTCGGCGCATATCGGGTGTAGGTAAAAGGATTTCCATCAACATCCTTAACTGCTTTTGCCGCAGCTACTTCTTCGTACGTTGTCCAGATGCCATCGCTTTTATACCCATAGAATTGGATGGCAGGCTGACCAACGATAGAACGATACACTTCATTTCTTTCACCGAAATGATCTTCTGTATCTTTATCCCCATAATCCAACAATAGATTTTTATTGGTAGATAGATTAGCTGTAGTTTTCCAGGTTAAATTTCTGCGATTGATATTGGTCGTTGTCAGTTCAAATTCCCAACCTTTATTATTTACCAAACCGATGTTATTCCAAAAAGTTTGATGACCTGTGATAAACATGGCGGGTTGTTGCAACAGCATCTGAATGGTGTTGGAACTATAATGTTCAATCGATAAATTAACTTTACTGTTAAAAAATCCCAAATCCAGACCTATGTTCAACTCTCCTAGCCTCTCCCAGGTAATGTCCGGATTACCAAGTGCTGCATCGGTTGATGCCATACCTTGTACCAAAGAGCCTGTGCCTGCACCTAGTACATAATTATTGGTATTGATGAGGTTCATATAGGCATATTGAGGTATAGCATTATTGCCATTAATACCATAACTAACTCTGGCTTTCAGATTCGACAACCAGTCCAGATCCTTCATAAAATCTTCTTCTGACGGTCTCCACCCGAATGAACCTGCCGGATAATTAACCCATTTACGTCCCGAAGCAAACAATGAACTACCATCAGCACGCATACTCACAGAGAAGAGATATTTTCCCATATAAGCATAATTCACCCTGCTTATGAATGACGCCAGGGCTTTCGAATCGTAATATGAAGTAGTTCCTGAGATACTTGGACTGTTCAATATCAGCTGTGAAGCCATATTAAAGGATAAAATATTTTCGTCAGGAAAATTCGTCCCAATAATGGCATTGTAACTATTTAATTCTTTCTCAGCAGTAAATCCTATAAGACCCTCAATCTCGTGCACCCCCCAATTGTTTTTATAAGTCAGTGTGTTTTCATTAAGTAAATGCCTTCGCATGGTCAACTGGCGTGTTAGCATATTAGGATTGCCCTGTTTATTTGCCGAGGTTTGTTCTTTTTTATTATATTCTTTGAAAGCAAAATAAAAACCATTAGAAGTCTTAAACTGGAGATTGGGTGTAAAGTCAATCGTTAGATAAGTACTCGTCTGCAATTTATATTCATCGTTAAAAATGCTGGTTCTTTCGCGGATAGATACCGGGTTGTTGTTACTTGAACTGAATGGATTAACACCTGCCAGATGCCATATTTCACCGTTTAAGCCTTCGCCACTGATTGAGATTCCGTTAAAATCAGCCGGTTGCGCATATTCACCGGCGACTTTACCTGTCAAAGCAGCTGTTGCCGCATTGTGCCGGATGGGAATCCAGGATGGAAAACGAACATAGTCGGTCAAGTCAGTTCCAGGACGTTCCTGACGGGTAAAAGTTGGGCTCAGGTTAAATCCCAGCGTAACTTTATTCGACAGTTTGATATCTGCTTTTGCTCTGAAATTATATTTATCGTATGAACTGTTTTTCATAATGCCTTCTTCACCGACATAGCTTCCGGAGACATAGTAACGGATGTTTTTGTCACCTCCTGAAGCACTGAGCTGATAACTCTTATTCGATCCAAATGTACGTAACCCTTCCTGTAACCAATCGGTCGGTTGGTCTACAAGATAACGCTCCAACAACAAGGTAGCACGCTCATGGTCAGTCGCCCTGTTGAAAGCCATAGTTTCTGTAGCAATTCCATTGATAGCAGGATCAAGTTTACGTAGTTCAGCTTCATCATACAACATACCGATATATGATTCTGTTGTATGAATCTCGGGTAATTTGAGTGCAGAACGTATACCTGTATACATTTTAAATGTATATCTTGGTTTCTTGATATTGCTACCACTCTTTGTAGTAACCAGAATAACCCCGCCGGCTGCACGCGAACCATATAAAGCCGCTGATGCAGCATCTTTCAATACTTCTATCGATTCAATATCATTCATACTTACCATCGACAATCCATCCATGTTAGGAAATCCATCAACCACTATCAAAGGATTATTGTCTGCGCTAATTGAACCCATACCACGCACCCTAATTTGCGGAGCTTCTCCAGCTTCAGGGTTGGTATTCAGAATTTGCACACCTGCTAATTTACCCTGCAACGCCTGATCAACACGCGAAACAGGTACCTCGTCTAATCTTTCTGTTTTCAGTGAAGATATTGCACCAGTTAAATGCGACTTCTTTTGAGTACCATAAGCTACAACAATCACATCCTCCATTTGCAATGCATCTTCTACCAAAGTAACATTGATAACTCCTGTTGTACCAGCATCTCTCAACATGGTTTTATAACCGATGTAAGAAAAAATTAAAACAGATTTACTTTCAGGCACCTCGATGGTGTAGGTCCCGTTAAAATCTGTAATCGTGCCTGTTCTGGTGCCACTAACGGTGATATTCACCCCAATCAAAGGCTCTTTGTTTGTGTCGGTAACTGTTCCGCTTACTTTAATTTGAGCATGTAACACACCAAAACTTCCAAAGATTCCTACAAGCACCAACATCCAATTTCTGATAAATTGTGGCTTGTTTGCGTTTTTTTTCATGAAATTCATTTTAAAAGTTTAATAAATTCATTTTAATAGTTCAATATTCAACAACGTCAATATTGGTATACCAATTTTTGGTCGACCAAAATTATGCATACTTTTTAAAACTACAAAATTATAATTCGATTTTTGATTGATTTATGTTCTTAAACATATTTTTTCGTTAAATCTAAAACGAAAAAAGCTGTCGATTGACAGCTTTTGAATGCGAGAAAATTATTTTAAACAGCTGGCCTACCCCACACCATTTAGCTTGGATTTAGCAAAATCAAGTACACCCTGCATGTGTTTTGTCATCAATTCAGCAGCTTTATCGGCATCTTTATTCCTTATTGCCTCTACCATATGAACATGTTCTTCTACAACAGTAGTGCTGGGAGCACAAATTCGTTCTTTGTTGTAGATATTCATGATATCGGGTGTGATAATCAGCATAAGCGCTTTAAAAACAGGGTTGTGACTGGCTTCTGCTATTGCACGATGGAAAGCAAAATCGTAACTTACACGTTCTTCAGTATCCCAGTATCTTAAAAAGTTCCCGTGGGCTTTTTCTATATTTTGCAAATCTTCATCGGTACGACGTTCGGCGCACATACGTATTGAATTGACTTCCAAAACAATACGAGTTTCAACCAAGGAGTAGAAGTCATAACCCTGCAGCGTCAACACATCAGATATCAATCCATCCAAAGCATTAATGTCTAAGCAGTTAATTACTGATCCGCTTTGGGGAAGGGTTTTGACAATCCCGTAAAACTCCAATTTATGCAAAGCTTCTCTGATTTGTGTCCTTCCAAACCCGAAGTCAAGTGCCATCTTTCTTTCAGCTGGCAACCTGTCTCCCGGTTTTAATACACCATTTTTAATCATCTCTTTAATTTTCGAGATCACTTTGTCGGAGGGAGTCGCAACTCCTAATTGTTTATGTCCGCTTAAAACATCTACCATAATAATTTTTTTTCAATCTAACGATTAAAATACAACTTGTTAAATTGTCGTATTTGGTTGACCAAAATTACTATGAATATTTCAACTGACAAAATATTTTTGAAAATATTTCTAAAAATTTATTCTCACCCCCAAATTCCCATGTATCCCCGGCTGCGGTAAACCCCCAAAATCCACGAATTTATTATCTAGCAAATTATTTGCATCTGCATAAACCATCAATTTTCGAAATTGCCAGGCAACACGACTGCTCACCATCAAATAAGGTTGATAATTCATTTGATTTCCTGAAGTGAAATCGGCATAATCGCCTGCCCGGTCGTTGTAAGAAACATACCAGGTCATTTCCAGATTCCTGATAATTCTGTGATTTGCCTGAAAAATAATTTGATGACGCAAATAATCCAGCGCATATTTGGAATCAAAGTCACCGGTAAGTTTGTCGGCATTGATAAAACTATAAGCTAAGGATAGACTTTTAAGTTTCATATTATCAAAATGATACCCACCCGCAATATGCACTCCAAAAGTATTCAAAGCAGTTAAGTTCATACTTTCCCACTTTTCCTGATCGGGAAATTTAACCCAATCGATGATATTTTTTCCTTGTCGAAAAAACGTACTCCCTTGCAGTTGAAAAGTTCCATATTGATACTTCAAGCCTAATTCCGCTGTAGTTGAAAATTCAGGTTTCAAATTAGGGTTTGCGTTTTGTGTAGCGCTTTTATAATACAAATCAGTAAACGTAGGCAAGCGTGAAGCAGAATTGGCCGCGGCATAAACCGAAAGATGATTTGTGAAAAAATAACTCACATCGCCTCCAAAATGATTTTGAACCCCAAATTCTTCACTGTGTGACATGGATGCTCCTGCAGAAAAATAAACTTGCTCAATATTTTTCGAAAAATCAACATACCCCGTCTTTACAAACCTTGCTGCTTGTTTGCTGAAGTATTTATCCTGTTGTTTTTCATACATATTTTTAGGGCGTTGATTCAAATCTGGTATTTCGGTCCCCAAGACTGTACTGAAAATGTGGTCATTCCGCAATTCAATGCCTCCGCTTATTTTTCCAAAATCAGCAAAATACTGAAAGTCAAACACTCCGCCTGCAACATCTGTCAGGTGATAATTGTGATCAACATACCAACTGGCAGCATCCTGAAAATCGCGGAACAACTCAAAACGATCGTAATGTCGGCGATGATACGCACGAATATTGATATGCAAATCGCTGAAAGCCTTTTGCCAACTTAGCGAGGAAAATTGCGTTTGGGTATGTTCAAACTGATTCGGATAATCCAAAGAATAAAAACCATTTGCACCAAAAGATTTATGCTGCCACGCCATCTGAAAATCGAAGTTACCCAATTTATTTGAGTTCCAGGTTGTTTGTGAATATACGTTCAGCGTCTCGTAATCGGTATTCGATCGGTATCCATCGCTGCTATTGCGTGCTACTGAAGTAAAATGCCGCAAAGCTTTTTTCCCCAGGCCTACCGTCAGCTTTTGAGCGTGGGTATTCAATGAGCCGTAGGTCAAAGATGCGTCGATCAGACTTTTGGAGTGGGTGTCGGTCACAATATTGATTGCTCCACTGAAAGCCTGATTACCATATCTTCGGGCAGCACTGCCCTGTAAGACTTCCACCCTGGCTATTTCGCTTAAATCGATGGGGATATTCAAATTATGATGACCAGTCTGAGGATCGGTGATATTAACACCATTCAACAAAATCAAGACCTGATCAAACGACCCACCACGCAGGGAGATATCCGCCTGGGTTCCACCCATACCCCTTTGACGAACATCTACACCTGCAATGTTTTTCAACAAAACATCCAAAGTCTGCACCGGCAAACTCTTTATCTCATTGGCATGAATTACTTTCAAAACCTTTCCGATTTCGGAGAATTGTTTTTGACGGGATGCATGGATATCTACATCAGATAAACGAATTGCGGTCGAATCGTTGAATTCAATGGCGTGACTATTTACATAAAAAGAAACTAACAAAAACAAAATCATATTTTTTCTCATCGTACATAAATAAAAAAACGGTTAAAATAGCCTCATGCCATCTTAACCGTCAAGATTAATAATATATTAAAGTTAGTAAACCTGTCGCAGGATAAGCCTTAGATGGTTCATTTGTAAAATTCACTAATACAATATTTTCGTTCAATAGTGCTAATAATTCAGCCTCCTCGCCTTGCTCTTCTTCCGTTTCCTGGAATAAGAAACGATTTATCTGCTGCATGGATCGAAACAAAGTCGCACTTGCCATGTCGACCGACAAACTCCCGATTGAAATCGCTTTGTTCAAACTGGCAAACACAGCATAAGCCTTCCGGCTCCAGCGACGGAAACGGTATGAAAAGCTGATATTTACCTTGGATTTTTGCACAATACTATTATCTTAGGAATGATAAACGATTCAACTTGCCTACCCAAACATCCGAAAAAACCTGATTTTTTGTCCGACCACCAATCAAGTAGATATAATGACCGGTTTCGTCGTGAATTACCGATTGATAACTGCGTGGTTGGTATGAAAGCGGTATCTCCAAATCTTCGATGTTATTATACAAAGTATCTGCCCTCCTCCACGAAAAACCTTCATCAATCGATTCCATATAATGATTTTCGACTACATTATCATTGATGTCCATGCCTCCGTATAATAATAATTTATTGTCGTAAGGAATCATCGATGCACCTGCCAGCGAACCAGTCGTAGATTTATTTAGTGCAAAATTCACCCACTTATACTCATTATTGATATTATTCTGAACACTCCAAACCGATGATAACAATTCTCCATTCGGAGCATATCCTCCCAATACAATCGCTTTCGGCTTTTTTGTACGCGATTGAAATGATAGAGCCGCAAAATCTACTATCGGAAACTTTGCAGGCAGTTCATCTTCGATCTGCCAAACAATCCCATCAGCACTCGTTGCAAAATAATATTTTTGATTGGCTTGCTGTTGAAACACCGACCACAAATTATTTTCCAATGCGAAAAGGAGGTTGTGTATGGTGTATCCTGCAACACCAGGGTCTGCGCTTGTCCAAGTAAAACCGTTACCAGTACTGAAAACCCTGCCATCTTCGTGAACAAGATATAGTTTATTGTTGAAGGCAGTAATATTACGTAAATTCGAATAAGGAGGCAGACCGGTTACGGTGGCATTTGCCCAACTTACAGCATCAGAAGAAGTATATAAGTAGTTGTTGACGCCTGAACTTACATAGAAGTAAAACTTATTTTGAAAAAATACTGCTTGTTGCACACTTCCACTGTGTGTGTAAATCTGACTTTTTTTCATTTGCCACTGATACAACTCAGGTTGCACCTGGTGTACGTTTACTTTTATTTTATACGTTCTTTCTGTTACCTTATCTTGCGCAATATTCGTGACATGCAACACCTTGGTAAAATCAACTGTGTCTTTGCCCGAAAGTCCAATGGAATCCAGACCGGTTCCTAAAGAATCGGTCAACACCAGGTAGGTTGCATAAGTACTTCTAAAAGTAAAGGTGGGAAAAACGCTGTCGATGCGAGTTAAATAGGGCAATGAGTCAAGATTCACAATAATTGAATCTCCTACAATTGAATCATACGTAAAGGTAAAAACAGCACCATCCAAACCGGGAATGCTGTCGTTTTTTGAAAATTTTAGTGATACAAAATTCGGATTGTTAGATAGTTCTGTTTCATCATCATCATCCCACAAGCAAGAGCTGAAAATGCCGATTGTAACTATGAATATCAAAAACTTAAAAAAGTTGTTTCTCATTGATTGAAATTTTGAAATGCAAAAGTAATAACAAAAAACTGTTAAACATCTCCCCCTGCGAATATTTATATTTTTTAAATCTTTAAAGATGTTTAATTAAGATAACTCAACAGTAACCGGACAATGGTCGGAATGTACCACATCTGCCAGAATATCAGCACCTATGAGCCTTTTACGTAAGGTTTCACTGACCCAATGATAATCAATTCTCCAGCCGGCATTTCTGAAACGTGCACCGCCACGGTAACTCCACCAACTGTATTTCTCCGGACTCAGGTCAAAAACCCTGAAAGTATCGATCATGCCAGTAGCTTCGTAGCGATCTAACCACTCACGCTCTTCTGGCAAAAATCCCGAAACGCCGATTTGTCGCTCGGGATGATTGATATCAATTGGCTTATGACAAATATTATAATCGCCGCAAACAACAAGATTGGGGCGGGTTTTTCTCAATTCCGTTATAAACGGCAGGAAGGCTTCCAGAAAATCCATCTTAAAAGCCTGCCTTTCATCACCCGACGAACCGGAAGGAATGTAAACGCAAATAATAGACAGTTCTCCAAAATCAGCACGTATTACCCTGCCTTCAGCATCATAACGCGGATGATTCATCCCAATCACCACATTATCAGGAGCAGATTTGGTCAGAATAGCAACACCGCTATAACCCCTTTTTTCAGCCGAATGCAGGTAAGTTGTATACCCCATCTCCGCAAAAATCATCGTATCCACTTGTTCAGGCTGTGCTTTTGTTTCCTGCAGACAAAGGATATCGGGATTCTCCTCCTTCAACCATCCCGCAAAATCTTTGTTCAATGCCGCACGTATCCCATTTACATTATAAGAAATTATCTTCATCTTTTATTTACGTTAAAACCACATAAGACACATTAGCTACACATAAGCAACTCTTAAACCTTAAAAGAATAAATTTCCGAACCAACAATTAACCACTAACCATTAACCACTATTATTGATTCGCCTTTTTCACCATCTGATACAAATTCGAAGCAAACACAAAATTATTCAACTCCTCGTTTTCCACATGGAAAATTTCCGCTTTATTTCCTTCCCAGGCTTTTTCTCCCTGATGAATAAAAATGATGTGTTCCCCGATTTCCATGACAGAATTCATATCGTGAGAATTAATGATAGTCGTCATATTGAACTCATGGGTAATCTCACAAATCAACTGGTCAATAATCAAAGATGTTTTCGGGTCTAAGCCGGAATTTGGCTCATCGCAAAACAGGTATTTAGGCTGCAAAGCAATCGCCCGTGCAATGGCAACACGCTTCTGCATACCGCCACTAATTTCCGAAGGTGCTAAATGATAGGAGTTTTCCGGCAAATCGACCCTGCGCAAACAAGTAATTGCCCTTTCGATCATGGCTTCTTTGACACTTCTCGAAAACATTTCCAGGGGATACATCACATTCTCGAGCACACTCAATGAGTCGAACAAAGCCGAACCCTGAAATAACATGCCAACTTCACGTCGCAACTTCCGAATATCGCTCATTCGCATTTCCGGCAGATTTCGACCATCATATTCAATTCTACCGCCATCGATGCGGTGCAAACCGATGATGCTTTTCATCAAAACTGTTTTGCCGGAACCACTGGCTCCAATAATCATATTCGTTTTGCCGGCTTCAAACACCGCTGAAATATTTTTCAGTACATGGTTATCTCCGAATGTTTTATCAACGTTTGTTACTGCAATCATGTGTTTCTACGATTTTTTTAAACCATATAATATTCGTTATTCCCAGTTTGTTAATTAAGCATCACATTCGTTATCAACAGATTGAAAAACAAAATCAAAATACTACCATTTACCACCGCATTTGTACTTGCTTTACCGACATCAAGCGCACCGCCATAGGCATAATAGCCGTAGTAGGCAGCAACTGATGAAATAAGAAATGCAAAAACCAGTGATTTGACGAGTGAATACGTTACATAATAAGGTATAAATGCATATTGAATCCCCAGCAGATAATCCGCCGTTGTGATGATATCGGTAAACATACCCACAAAATAGCCCCCGAGCAAACCGATCCCCATGCTGAAGATAACCAAAAAAGGCATCATGATTACAAAAGCGGTAATTTTGGGGAGAATCAGGTAATTTGCAGAGTTCACGCCCATAATCTCGAGTGCATCAATCTGTTCGGTAATCCTCATTGTTCCAATTTCCGATGCGATATTAGAGCCGATTTTTCCGGCTAAAATCAGACAAAGAATTGTGGATGAAAATTCGAGTAGCAAGGTATCCCGCGTTACCAGTCCGGTGCTATAAGTCGGCAACATTGGGTTTTCTGTGTTCAACTTGGTTTGAATGGTCATAATGGCCCCAATAAACAAGGAGATGATGATTACGATGGGCAAGGATTGCAGCCCTAATTTTTCGAGTTCTTTCGGAAACTGGCGGAAAAACATTTTCCAGCGGTCGGGCTGAACCAACACCCGCTTCATCAGCAAAGTATATTTACCGGTATCTTCAAAGATGTTCATTGCTTATTTAAAATTTAATTATTTCCTATCGACTAAAGTCTGCAAATATACGTTTTTTTCTGAAAATATTCTTGAAGCAATAACTGCAGGATTATTCATAAAAAAAAGAAACCCGGTTTCCCATATATCTCTTTCTAAAATCTTTCTTGCTGTAATCTGATTACACGCGTCTTTCTTTGATTCTGGCTTTTTTACCTGTCAGTGCACGTAAATAATACAGTTTAGCGCGACGCACTTTACCATGTTTATTTACAGTGATTTTCTCAAT
>JAUSNQ010000014.1 GCA_030655595.1 Paludibacter sp. | reverse complement strand
ATATCCGCCCAAACTGCATGCAGCAATCTCATAGCAGCTTCCTCCCTGTTAATTTGATAAAAATATCTTCGAGTGTAGCCTCGCAACTGTGTATGGTTCTGATGTCTGTTGTTTTTAATATATCAGCAAACACTTTATTTTCGCCAAGATGATGTATTTCGAATTCTTCTTCCAACAACTTACCATCATGCTGATATTCCACTTTTACCGTCCGTTTCCCATGCTCGATCATTAAATCTTTGGGTGAACCGGTTACCACAATTTGTCCGTCGACTATGAAAGCTACCCTGTCGCACAACTGTTCGGCAACCGTCATGTTGTGTGTTGTGAGAAAAACCGTTTTACCTTTTGCCTTTTGCTCCAGAATGATATCTTTGATGATATGGGCATTCACAGGATCAAGTCCTGATGTCGGTTCATCAAAAAACATCAGGTCAGGCTGATGCATGATGGAGCGAATAAAATTCAACCGCATTTTCATCCCTTTCGAGAAACTTTCGACACGTACATCTTTATCCGGGAGCAATCCTACACGGTCGAGCAGATGATCCGGATTATCAATTTTGATTTTATAATAAGCACCTATGAGTTGTAAATTTTCTTTTGCCGTTAATTTGATGTAGAGATTCGGAAAATCGAATGCCACCCCGATTTGTTCATAAAAATCTTTCCCCCACCGGTTTCGTTCCTTACCAAGCACTTCAATCTGTCCTGTGTAATTTCTCAACAATCCGATTATCAGGCGTTGAGTAGTAGTTTTTCCGGCACCACTCGGTCCCAAGAATCCAAAAACTTCTCCTTTCTGAATATCAAAACTCATCTCACGAACAGCTTGTCTATTCGACTTTTGATAAGTAAAATTCAAATCTCTGACTTGTATCATATTTTCAATGATTATGCTTTTATTTTATAATCAATTATCGTGAGCACATCCTTTATTTGTTCTTTTCTTTCGACATTAACGATTAGAGGAATTAACTTTCCAATATGTTTAACATAGCTGAAAGTTTTTTTTATCTGCTCCTCTATCTCCAGTGCAAGAATTGCGGCAACATGCTTTTCCATCTTTGTAGTAATTCCAATGGAAATCAAAACTGTTACCCAAGGCTGCCATCAAAAGATCCTTTTCGGGATAAACCTGCTGGTCTCGCAATAATTGAATCTCCATATTCATTATTTCATAGCATAACGCACCAAATTGTTTAGTGAGAATTTCATGGATTGTTTAATCACCTCTTATTCTGGTGTTTAACATATATCCGATTAGAAAAAGTAATCGAATCACCAGTCATTGTGACAACCTCAGAGAAGTAAGCAGTTTTATCAACTGTAGCGATATCAAATTTCAATTGATCTCTCTTCACAGAATAAGTTCCTGTCCATGTTAATGCTTCATCTGCATCGATTGCTTTATGCCAGCCTTCAATTTCCGATTTGGAAATAAATTTAATCAGACTATAAACTTCTTTGGTTTCACCGAAACTTTTCCAGGTTGTTCCAGATAAGTTCGCAGGATTCATTAAATCATCCGGATCAGTACAAGAAGAAACACAAATTGCTAATAAAAAGCAAATTAAGACAACTGAGTTTTTCATAAGATTTAAATTTTAAATTAATAATTATGATT
Source organism: Paludibacter sp. (assembly GCA_030655595.1). The sequence goes on along the minus strand of JAUSNQ010000014.1, from coordinate 1,843 downwards.
AGAGAATGTGTGTGTGTAAAATTAATTTCTTTTATGATAACTTGCAACAGCCCAAGCATTAAAAAACAAGGCAAAAGAACAAAGGGCCATAAAATGCCATTTCAAATCATAAAAAGTACTTCCTTTCAGAAAAACCGATCGCAGCACTTCCACCATGTACCGCAAGGGACTTATCCTGCTGATGATTTGTGTCCAGCCGGGCATACTGCTGACCGGCGTATACAAACCACTCAGAAAAATGAATGTTATCACGAAGAAAAACATCATGAACATCGCTTGTTGAATGGATGTAGCATAATTCGAGATCACCAGTCCGAAACCCGAGAACGCCAGCACAAAAACACCTGAGAATAGATATATTGTGGCGTAACCACCGACCGAGACCATGCCATAAAAAATCCATGCAACAATAAAACTGATAGTCAGCACCACAAAACCAATCAACCAGTACGGCGTCAATTTAGAAAGAATCAACTGAAATTTTCCTACCGGCGTCACATTGAGCTGCTCAATCGTGCCTTTCTCCTTTTCATTCACGATATTCAATGCCGGAAGAAAGCCGGTAATCATTGCAAGCATCATCATCATGATGGCCGGAACCATGGTAAATTTATATTCCAGAAAAGGATTGAAGCGATACAAGGGCACAACTTCCAATGATGGTGTTTTCAAAGCTGTTCCCGTTTGCACCCATTCTTTGCGCACTTCATTACTGAAATCCTGCACGATACCCGATAAATACATACTGCTCAATCCGCCTTTCATGCCATTCACAGAATTTGTGGCAATCAACACATCTGCCGACTGCTCATTAACCAAATTCTCTTCGAAATGTAATGGTATTTCAAGGATGATATCCGATATATCCTGTTCAACATCATACAAAGCAGCTTCGTAATCTGCCGCCACATTCACCAACCGAAAATATCCGGAAGCAACCACTTTGTGAATCAATCGCTGTGAATAAGGGGAGTGATTATGATCAACCACCGTCAGATTAATATTTCTGATGGAGAAATTTGCCACCAAGGGGAACAACAATAGAGCGAAAATGGGCATACCAATGACCATCCGCGGCAGAAATTTATTCCTCCGGATTTGTCTGAATTCCTTTTCTATTAAAAACTTCAACATCTTATTCTAATCTGAATTTAAATTTCTTTAAACTGACAACTGTCAGCAAAATCCCCATCCCAGCCAACACCGCTATTTCCTTGTATATGGCAGCGAATCCCAAACCTTTAATCATGACCTTCTTCACCGCTACGATGTACCATTTTGTGGGTATGATTTCGGAAAACCATTGTAATATCTTCGGCATATTTTCTACCGGAAACATCATCCCCGAAAGCATGATAATGGGTAACATCAGCACCATCCCCGAAATAAGCAACGCAATTTGCTGGGTGCTTACTATCGATGAAATAAGCAGTCCGAGCGACAAGGCAACAAATATATAAACCAGCGAAATAGTGATTAAGGCAATAAGACTTCCTGCAACAGGCACTTTCAAAACAAAAACGGAAAGCAATAGAATCGTGGTCAGATTTACCAATGACAGGAAGAAATAAGGAATTGTCTTTGAAAAAATGATGTAAATCGGTTTCAAAGGAGAAACTAATAATATCTCCATCGTTCCCGTTTCCTTTTCGCGGGCAATGGAGATGGAGGTCATCATGGCACATATCAACATCAGAATCATGCCCATAACGCCCGGAACAAAATTATAGGCACCTTTCATCGTCGGATTATACAACAACCTTACGTTCGGTTTAATCTGATAAGGAACTTTTGTGATATTGAACAATTCCTGCTGATAATCGGCAATAATACTACTGGCATA
>JAUSNQ010000013.1 GCA_030655595.1 Paludibacter sp. | reverse complement strand
TGTACAATGGGAACAACAAACACCAGGAAATATTGGAGTTGATGCATCTTTACTGAATCAACGGGTGGATATTTCAGTAGATGCTTATCTGAAAAATACCGACAAAATGTTGGTACCCATGGTTGTTCCTGTTTCCACAGGTTATTCAGATGTATTTGTACCTTCAATTAATGCCGGAGAAATGCAAAACAAAGGGATAGAATTGACTATCAACTCAAGAAATCTGACTGGAGAACTGAAGTGGAATACTTCTTTCAACATCTCACTGAATCAGAATAAAATTATCAGCATCAATGATACTGTACCGATGTCGAGTGGAAGTATTGGTTTGAACTATAACCTCGCGCTAATTAAGGCCGGGTTACCTGTAAATACTTTTTACGGATTCGTAACCGATGGTGTTTTTCAGACTCAGGAAGAAGTTGACAATCATGCCGTTCAGGTTCCCGGGAATGACCCGTTCAACAGAACATCGCCGGGAGACATCCGATTTAAAGATTTGAATAACGATGGTGTTATTAACGATGATGACCGGACTTATTTAGGCAATCCAAATCCAACGGTTATTTTCGCGATGAACAACACCTTTAGTTATAAAGGATTTGATTTAAGCATCTTCCTGCAAGGGGTAGCCGGAAGTCAGATCGTGAATGCCAACCGCTTCTGGAGCGAAGCCATGGCTGTGGCGCAAAACCAGACCGTTGCCACACTCAATCGCTGGAATGGAGAAGGAAGTAGTAATGTCGTTCCACGTGCCGTTTTCAATGATCCGAACAAAAATACCCGGCCATCAGATCGTTTTGTGGAAGACGGTTCTTACCTGCGTATCAAAAATGTGACCTTAGGTTACACAATGCCGGCTAAAATCATTCAAAAAATTAAGCTTCATTCAGCACGTTTTTATATTTCAGGACAAAATATTTTCACTATTACCAACTACAGCGGATTTGATCCCGAAGTAGGTGTAAATGGTATTGATAATAATGTATATCCTGTAACCCGCACAGTTACTGTCGGTATTAACCTTGGTATTTAATCAATATAAAAAAGAAAAAATTATGAAATTAACAAAATATTTTCTTCTGACAATCATCACGCTGGGAATGTTTTCCTGCAGCGAGGATTTTCTGAACAAAGCGCCGGAAGATTCAGTTAATACAGAAAACTTCTATCTGACTGAAGCCGATGCTATCGCGGCAGTTAACGGTGCTTATCAACCACTTCAGTGGCCGAAACTGTATAATATGCGTATGTGGACAACCGACATCATGGCCGGCAACAGCATTGTGGGTGCTGCCGGTGGAACCGACGGCATCGAAACGCAGGATCAGGCTAATTTCGTTACCGCTACCGATAATCAGGGCGTACTTGATTTATGGAGAGGTCCATGGCCGGGAATCTTACGAGCTAATCTTGTGTTGAAAAATGTACCCGATATGGATATCGGCGACAACATTAAAAACCGGGTATTAGGTGAGGCTTACTTTTTACGTGCTCATTATTATTTTATCCTGGTACGATTTTTTGGCGATGTACCTCTGGTATTAGAGCCTGTAGATCCTGGGGGAGACTTACGTCCTGCAAGAACTGCTAAATCCCTCGTTTATGATCAGATTATTGCTGATTTAGAAGATGCTGCCGAATTGTTGCCTCCACGGGAACAATACACCGGAGCCAACATCGGACGTGCTTCAAAAGGCGCTGCCTATGGTATGCTTGCAAAGGTTCATCTGACACTTGGAAACTGGCAAAAGACTGCTGATTACTGTGACGAAGTAAAAACACTTGGTTATGCCCTTGCAGATAATTATGGCGACAATTTCGACCCAATCAAAGAAAATGGCATTGAATCTCTATTTGAAGTGCAATATGTAAAAAATGCCGGATATAGTTTCTGGGATAACGAAAACCAATCTTCCTGGCTTAGTACTTTTACCGGTCCACGGGGAGCTAATATGGTTGAAGGTGGATGGGGATGGAACCAACCGACTCAGGAGTTTGTTAATGCCTATGAATCGGGTGACCTGAGAAAAGATGTAACTGTTTTATATGAAGGTTGTCCGAAGTTCGATGGCATGGATTATAAAAAATCATATTCCTACACGGGTTACAATCTTCGTAAGTTTTTGGTCGTAAAATCAATCGCCAATGCATATGATAACAATCCGCTGAACTTCCCCGTGCTTCGCTATGCTGATGTGTTGCTGATGAAAGCGGAAGCGTTAAATGAATTGGGAAAGACTTCTGAAGCACAACTGCCCGCCAGCAACGACAATGCAACACTGAACAAAGTTCGTGCACGGGCAGGATTGGGAAATGTCAGCGGGTTGAATCAATCAGATCTTCGAATGAAGATTCTGCATGAACGTCGCATGGAACTGGCTTTCGAAGGACAGCGCTGGTTTGATTTAATTCGGATAAATGGAGGTCAGTATGGAATTGATTTCCTTCAGTCTGTCGGAAAAACAAATATAACTACCAAACACTTGCTGTTCCCTGTTCCTCAAAAAGAAAGGGATGCAAATCCAAATTTGTCACAAAATCCTGATTATTAATCTTAAAATGCAAAAAATATGAAAAAGATAATATCATTCTTGAAAATACTACCGGTTATATTTCTGAGCGGACTGTTTTTTATGACTTCCTGTGAAACAGAATATCCGGATGATAATGTCAAAGCAGGGCCCTTAGCACTTACTGCTTCGCAAAACACTTTAGTCCTGAGTCAAAAGCAAGTTAACAATACCGCGGTAATGTTCAACTGGACCACAGGCACAAACAATGGTACAGGAGCTTCTATCTCCTATGCACTGGAGGTTGATAAACAAGGAAATGATTTTTCCGACCCGATCCGGCTCAACATGGGTAAAGGGAAATACAGTCAGAGCTTTACGACAGGTGAATTGAATGACACTTTGCTTACCCGTTGGAATGGTGTACCCGGAACAGCAGTGAATCTTGAAGCCCGTGTTATATCAACCATTTATACAACACCTGTAACCGGAGAGACATCTCCGGTCATCAGCATCAGTGTTACACCCTATCAACCAGTCAGCAAAACCCTGTATATCATAGGAAGTGCCTCTCCCAATGGTTGGAGTGCCGACAATGCCATTGAGCTGTTACCTCAGGCTGATCCAACTGTTTTTGTCTATCAGGGAGGTTTAGGCGTTGGAACCTTTAAGTTTATCACAACAAAAGGACAATTCCTGCCTTCTTATAATAAAGGTGCTGATGACACAAAAATTGTTTTACGCACCAGCGATTCTGAACCAGATGAGCAATTCAACATTACAGAATCGGCGGTTTATAAAGTAACTGTAAGCTTACTCGATTTATCAATTGTATATGAGCAAGTCGATTTACCTGCTTATACCGAAATATACATGGTAGGTGATGCAACCCCGAATGGATGGGATATTTCCAATGCAACTCAATTGGTACAGAGTAATACCGATCCGTTTGTATTTACTTACACAGGGGTGATGAATGCAGGTGACTTCAAGTTCCCGGTAAACCGCAACAGTGATTGGGGACAAGACATGTTCATGCGTGAATCGGAGACTAAAATGTACCTGCATAAAGGAGGTGATCCGGATGATGAAAAATGGACTATCACGAAGAAAGGATTCTATGTTATCACATTGAACTTAGCAGAGTTATCTATCAACATCCATCGTGAAAAATTATACATGGTGGGTAGTGCTACGCCAATCGGTTGGAATATCGGAGATGCGATAGAATTGACAGAAGATGCCACAGATGGATGTGTATTTACTTATTCCGGACCTATGGTGGTTGGTGAATTTAAATTCCCGGTAAATCGCAACAGCGACTGGGGTCAGGATATGTACATGCGTACCAGTGATACCAAAATGTACCGTCATAAAGGAGGTGATCCCGATGACGAAAAATGGAATATCACCGTTGCCGGAGATTATGTGATTACAGCCAATCTGGAAACGCTGGATATCAGCATCGTGAAACAATAATGGAGTATATGTCAATCGTAAAAATAATTTTATCTTGAAAAGAAACATCATATTTCTGTTATTGCCTGTTATACTATCAGCATGCAATCCGGGAACTGTCGAAGAGTTCCCGGAGGCTCCTGATAATCTTGCAACTCCCAATTTCCAGAACCTGCCATTGTCAACTGATAAAGCAGTGTATAATCCGGGAGAAACAGTGCATTTTTCACTTGAAATTACTGCATTGCCTTCAGGCGCAAAAGTTCGCTATAAATACTTCAATGATGAAGTTGAAACCGTTGACCTGACAGACACCAATTGGCAATGGACTCCTCCTGCTGATAATTTCAGGGGATATATGGCTGAAGTGTATAGCGAAGTTAATGGAGTAGAAAGAATTCATGCAACAACAGGAATAGATGTTTCTTCCGACTGGACTAAATTCCCCCGATATGGTTTTTTATCAGATTTCGGCAATTTGTCTCAGGAAAGAATAGACGAAGTGTTGGATAATTTGAATAAATACCATATCAACGGCTTACAATATTATGACTGGTTAGGCAAACACCATCAGCCACTTACCATGAGCGGGAATGTCCCGGCTGCAAGTTGGCGGGATATCATCAATAAAGTAGTGTATTTCAGCACGGTGGACAAATACATCAAAGGTGGACACGAACGTAATATGCGCTCGATGTTTTACAACCTGATATATGGTGCCTGGGATCATGCTGAAGACGATGGAGTCAAAAAGGAATGGTACGTTTTCAATGACAACACACACATTAATCGTGATTACCACCCGCTCAGCTCTCCATTCTTAAGCAATATTTATTTGCTGGATCCTTCTAATACAGAATGGCAGGCTTATGCAATCAAGGAAACAAAAAAAGTGTATCAGTTTCTGGATTTTGATGGCTTTCACATGGATCAACTCGGAAATCGGGGTACCCGTTATACTTATCAGGGCAATTACCTGAATCTGGCAAACACCTATCAACCGTTTATTGAAGCTGTTCAGACAGCGATTCCGGATAAAATTAATGTGTTGAATGCTGTTTCCCAATATGGTCAACAAGGAATTGCTGCCGCTCCAACCTCATTTCTTTATACCGAGGTCTGGGTACCTTACGATAGCTACAACGATCTGGCTACCATCATCAAACAAAACAATGCATTATCGGAGAATAAAAAAAACTCGGTGCTGGCTGCTTATATGAACTACAACCTAGCCAATAACCAGGGTTACTTCAATACGGCTTCGGTACTAATGACAAATGCAGTAATCTTTGCTTTCGGAGGTGCTCATATCGAACTGGGAGAACACATGCTGGGAAAGGAGTACTTTCCCAACAACAACCTTCAAATGAAAGAAGACCTGAAAACGGCACTAATCAAATATTATGATTTCCTGACCGCCTACCAAAACCTGCTGCGTGACGGAGGTAACTTCAACACCACTAGCTTGCATTCGATTGATAACAAGTTAGGTCTTGAACCCTGGCCGGCTCGCACTGGCAAAGTAGCTTATTTTGGTAAATTATTTTCAGATAAACAGGTTGTTCATCTTATTAATCTGACGAATGCCAATACCTTAGAATGGCGTGACAACGAAGGAGTTCAACCTCCGCCAGTGATCGTCAAAGATGCAAAAATATCCTTATCGTTTTCTGAAACAGTTAAAAAAATATGGATTGCTTCTCCGGATGTTGCAGGTGGTATTGCCAGATCATTAAATTTTAAACAGGTAGGTGGTAAGGTAAGTTTTACGCTTCCGGAAATGCAATACTGGAATATGTTGGTTGTTGAATTTTAAAATATTAAAGTATGAAGAAGATTGTGTTTTTATTAGTTATATATATACTTATTCCGGTTATGTTAATTGCACAGACTCCCGGCAATATTTATTCTCATCAGACAACTAAAAATGAAGTAATTTTCCAAACTGATAATGAAATACTTGTGTCGTTGAAATTTGTCAGCCCGGGTATCATCAGGATCTGGTATGAAGCAGGTTCATTTGAGCGGAATAATCCTTCATTTGCGGTCATTAACGAGTCAATTGAACCCCTTGATGATTTGAATATAAATGAATTACCGGGAAGCTATGAAATTTACACCTCCGAATTGATTATCCGCATAAACAAAACACCTTTTCAATTGCGGATATTTGATAAATACCAGAAACTCCTGCTGGAAGATTATCAGCAGCAAGGATTTTTGAAAGAGGGAAACAAACAAACAAGTTATAAAACCCTTCGTCCCAACGAACAGTTTTTCGGCCTGGGAGAAAAGAGCGGACCGCTCAACCGGCGCGGACAAACTTTCCGCATGTGGAATAGTGACCGGCCTTGCTATGGTGTCAACGAAGACCCCTTGTATAAAAGCATTCCTTTTTTCATGAGTAATTATGGTTACGGGATTTTCTTCGATAACACCTATAAAAGTGAATTTGACTTTGGTGCTAATTCTCAGGAGCATTACAGCTTTAGTGCTCCGGATGGGGAAATGCTGTATTATTTCATCTTTGGTCCGACTTATAAAAAGATTATTCAACGATATACCGACCTTACCGGTAAACCCATTATGCCTCCGGCTTGGGCGTTGGGCTTTGCACAATGCCGTGGCTTATATACACGCGAAGATCTGGCACGCGATGTAGCGGATGAATTCAGGAAAAGACAGATTCCCTGCGACATTATCTATCAGGATATCGGGTGGACACAACATTTGCAGGATTTTGAATGGCGAAAAGAAAACTACACCAACCCAAAAGGTATGGTTGCCGATTTGGCAGCCAAGGGATTCAAGATGATCGTATCACAAGACCCGGTGATTTCCCAAAACAATGTCAACCAATGGAAAGAAGCCGATTCGCTGGGTTATTTTGTGAAAGATATTCGCACCGGGAAAAGTTATGATATGCCGTGGCCCTGGGGAGGCAACTGTGGCGTGGTTGACTTCACTAAACCGGAAGTAGCTGACTGGTGGGGCGATTATCAGCAAAAAGTAATTAATGATGGGGTAAAAGGTTTCTGGACCGACATGGGCGAACCGGCATGGAGCAACGAAGAAGATGTTGACCGCTTGTTTATGAAACACCACGCAGGTATGCATGATGAGATTCACAATGTGTACGGACTGACCTGGGATAAGGTGGTGACGGAACAGTTTGAAAAAAATAATCCCGGACAGCGGGTTTTCCAGATGACACGGGCTGCCTATGCCGGTATGCAACGCTACACCTTCGGATGGTCAGGAGATTCGGGAAATGGTCATGATGTGAGTGATGGTTGGAACTTGCTCGCTGCACAATTACCCCTAGCACAATCTGCAGGTATGGGGCTTATTCCCTTCTGGACAACTGATATTTCCGGATATTGTGGTGATATTACCGACCGGGAAGCCATGGCTGAACTTTATGTTCGCTGGATGCAGTTCGGTGTTTTCAATCCCCTGAGCCGTGCACATCACGAAGGTGATAATGCTGCAGAACCCTGGACTTTTGGCGAAGAAGCTGAAAAACTGAGCCGGGAAGCCATTGAACTGAAATACAGATTGCACCCCTACTTTTACACAGCTGCACGAGAGGCGTATGATACCGGTCTGCCGCTTATCCGTGCCTTGTTGCTCGAATATCCTGATGACCCTGAAACAGCGAATCTGAATGAACAATTTTTGCTAGGAAGCAACTTGTTAGTCGCACCGGTGGTTGAAAAAGAGGCTTCAGTAAAACGTATTTATCTGCCTCAAGGAGAATGGATTGATTATAAAGATAAAAAAACAATTTACCAGGGCAAGCAATGGATTACTTATCCGGTTAGTCTTGAAACCATCCCGATCTTTGTGAAAAAAGGAACAATCATTCCCGAAATGCCTGTTCAGCAATACATCGGGGAAAAGAAAAATACTCCGGTTTGGTTCAATATTTTTCCGGCATCAGCAGGTCGAACTGCATCGTATGAACTATATGAAGATGATGGAGAGACAACCGATTACAAACTGGATGTTTTTAGTAAGACTACCGTTAGATGCACTACCCGGAGCGATGGTTTCGAAATAGAACTGCATACAAATGATTACAACGGTTTTCAACAAAAAGATAAAAGAAAAACAGGTTTATGCCTGCATTTAGATAAAACACCAAAACAGATATTGATAAATGGAAAAAAAATAAAATCAATCCGCAGGGAAAGGTTTGAAACAGGTTGGTATGATACCAACAACACTTTTTACTGGAATTGGGATAAAACAACCGGAATCTGTAACATTCAGCTCCCGACCAATATTTCTGCAATAAACATCAGCATAAAAAACAACTAAATTCCATTGGTTTCACTCTATCTTATTGACAAACCAACAAAATATCAAATCCTATATGAGACATCACTTATTCTACATCGCAGTCATTTGCGCAGGACAGTTTTTGTCCTCCTGTTCCGGGAATCGTAACGCCATTTATGAATCAGAATCTTACAGCATTTTTCCCGACCGTGTTATTCAGGGAGCATTTGAAGCAATTGCTTTATCTCCAACTGAAATAAGCTCCAATTACCGAAGTCCGGAATCTACAAAATACAGTCCTACACTGCAATTCAAGTTCAGCATCAATTCACGCGACAATGAAATGTCATCGGGAAAAGACCATATGGTCACTTTGCAACCAGTTAATGGTAAGGCAGTTACCGAAGTTGAATTTGGAAAACAACTGATTCAGACACAAACAGGAAGCAAGGAGGAAAATCTGCCGGAGAATACGGAATGGACAGTCAGACTTGACCTGCGCAGGATGAAGTCGGATTTCGAGCGACAAGGATTTTACACTTTATTTAATGGAGAAAAACTCAGTAAACAGGATTTCAAAGGCGTTTACATTGCCGGAAGCATAGCGCCACTCAGTTGGGATTTCAGCAACCTTTACACCCGAAAAGATCTGGAAATGAAAGATATTGATGGTGACGGAATCTATGAGATAACCCTGATCATGAATTCAAGGAAAGATATTAAGCATAATCCAGATAAATGGACTTTGTCAAAAAACCTGTCCGGACTACCACAATATCAATCGGATTACCTGATTTCAGATGCCATTTACAACCTGTCACTTGAAGAAATGCTGATGGCGATTGAACCTGACAGTACTTTCCGGACGGGAAAGGAATGGTCTGGTGTATGGACCCGCGACATCAGTTACAGCATCATCCTATCAATGGCACACATGCAACCCGAAGTGGCAAAGAATAGCCTGATGCGCAAAGTAAAGAACAACCGCATCGTGCAAGATACCGGTACCGGTGGTGCCTATCCTGTTTCGACCGACCGTATCGTGTGGGCAACTGCCGCATGGGAACTTTTTAAAGTCACCGGCGATCGTGAATGGATGGAATATGCTTATCTAGTCATTAAGAACTCTGTTGAGGATGATTTGTTGAATGCCTATAATCCTGAAACCGGCCTGATGAAAGGGGAATCGTCGTTCTTAGACTGGCGCGAACAGACCTACCCGGTGTGGATGCAACCGGCTGATATCTATCAATCGGAGAGCCTTGGCACCAACGCGGTTCATTATCAGGCCAATAAGGTATTATCGGCTATGGCTAACATATTGAAGAAACCGGAGGAAGCAGCCCGGTACGACAGCATTGCTACTTCGATTAAAAGCGGAATTCAACAATACCTGTGGATGGAAGAAAAAGGCTATCACGCACAATACCTGTACGGGAGAAGTCATCTGATTTTGTCGCCCCGATCCGAAACATTAGGTGAAGCACTTTGTATTCTTTTCGGAATAACAGAAGGAGAAAACATTCAAAAAGCAGTTGCCAACATGCCGGTTACACCATTCGGGGCTTCCTGTATCTATCCTCAGATTCCGGGCATTCCTCCCTACCACAACAACGGCATCTGGCCTTTTGTGCAATCCTACTGGGCGCTGGCTTCGGCTAAAGCCGGGAATGGAACATCCGTCATGGAACAGATAGCAGCCATTTACCGTCCTGCTGCCCTTTTTCTGACCAACAAGGAAAACTTTGTGGCGGAAACAGGCGATTTTACAGGCACACAAATCAATTCAAGTATCATGCTTTGGAGCCTTTCTGGAAACATTGCCCTGATTCATAACATCTTCTTCGGAATGGATTTTCAGGTTGATAAATTAGTTATCAATCCTTTTGTCCCCAAAGCATTAAAAGGCAAACGTACCCTGAAAAATTTCCGTTACCGCGATGCAGTTCTCCACATAGAGATGGAAGGTTTCGGAAATCGGATCAGCCATTTTGAAATCGACGGCATAGCATCCGAACCGGAAATCACGGCTACGCTGACAGGCGAACATCACATCCGCATTGTACTTGCGAATAACACCGACACAGAAAAAAAAATCAATAAGGCAAAAAATCTCTTTACAGTTGAGATGCCCATTGTAAAACAACAAGATAAACAACTTAGATGGGAATCAGTAAAAAATGCTACAAGCTATCAAATCCTCAGGAACTGTCTAATAATCGATACAATCACAACAACGAACTACATGGTAAATCCGGGCATATTCGCTGCGTATCAGGTAATCGCAATGGATGAGTCGGGCACTGGGTCCTTTGCATCAGAACCTTTATTTGTTTTTTCGGATGATAAGAAAACAAGCATTCAAATTGAAAAATTTGTATCTGCGAACCATTATCCTTATTCCGGCTTTAACGGAAAAGGATTCATAGAAATCAGTAAAACAAAAAACCGTAGAATTACCTTACCGGTAAAGGTGGAGAAAGAAGGACTTTACTTACTGTATGTACGTTATGCCAACGGTAACGGTCCGGTCAACACCGACAGCCGATGCGCTCTCCGGAATTTATATGTGAATAAGCACTACGCGGGCGTACTTATCTTCCCGCAACGCGGCAAGGGAGAATGGTCAAACTGGGGATACAGCAACACCCTGTCCATTCGATTAGTAAAAGGTCAGAACAAGCTGACGATTGTTTATGAAGATAATAATGAAAATATGGACGGAGAAATAAATCAGGCGATGCTCGATGAAATCGTAATATTTCAGTAATAATAGAAGTTTTCATAACCAACTCCAAGGTCAAACCTGCCGTTTGTGATTGCTACCGGTTCATTATTCATAAATGTTTTGAATTCAATCGTTCCGGAAAGAATTGTTCTGGCAAATTCTTTATCAACATATAAATTCTGAACTCTTCTAAAAACTATATTGCCCTGAATTATTTTCAAGACAGTTGTTTCGTTCGCAGACTTCAAATTGACTATGCAATTTGATGCTTTTAAATCAACTACCGAATCATTGAGTCCGATCAGTTCAGGATAATCGGTTGGTGCATATCCGATCAACGAAATTCGAAGCGAAGCAGGTACATTGTTGTAATTTCCACTGAAAGTGATATTGAAAGTATCAGGATTCACAATGATTTTTACGGGAAACACATTTCCGGACGAAACAAATACCCCACGGTCAATATACATTCCGAACGTGTTGTATCCCCATTCGGAGTATATCGGAAGCCCGGGATAATCGTAATCTTCAACAAATACCGATTTGGAAAGTTGAAAATCGGAAGATTCACAGGAAGAAAACGTGGCTATTATCAGCACTGTAACAAATATAAACCTGACTTTTTTTATCTTTTTCATTTGAATGACTTTTTTAGGGTTGTTTTGAAATTAGTCACAAATTAAATTTTCTAATAGAATTGTGGATTAAAACGGAACTGTCACTGAAATTTGCGCTCCGGAAATATTGGTCATGTTGACTAAACTTGAATTATTTTCCGTCATATAAAATGAAGGAAAAAATACATCCAAACTACAAAAAAGATTTTTATTAAGTTTGATAGTCGCCCCAACAGAAGAATATATAGAAGCATAAAGCGGATTGACCTCAATATTCAAATCTGTCAAAACTGAATTCTGATAGGACTCCATCTCCGACAGCTTAAATTCTATGTCGGTGGAAGAATTAATCTTATACGCCAGCTCAGCGGATAGTTTCACATAAAACGAAATAACATTGAATTTTAACGGGATGTACTTTATTTCCAAAGGAACACCTAAATAGTTTGTTTTTTCTCTTATCGCTTTCACCCTGGCATAATCGGTATTCAAACCTTCACTTTTTACCCTTAAAAAGAAATATCCACCTTTGTCATAATCCGTTTTCACAATATCAGAATACAAACTTGTTAAGCGCAAGCCTGTACTTACTGACAATTTCTTGTTGAGAAAAAAGAACTCAGGGGAGATACCAAAATAATTTAGCCGGGCCAATATGTCAACACTGGTATTAAACCCATTGTTGTAATAATAGCCAACATCCTGTCGAATTGGCCAGTTCTCATTTAATTCGGGAATTAGTCCTTTTGACCCATAGTTAAAAGATAATGCAAAGTTGTTTTTCTGATTTTGAGCAGAGACGCTCAGGACAGATAATACTGCAAGAAAACAGTAAACCATGCTCGTTTTTTTCATGCGATTAGATTCTTTACAAGTTTCAATTAAGATGCTAGAATAACTTCGTCCGTTGCATTAAAAAAAATAATCCCCACAGATTAATTTGAAACCCGAAACGCCCCGGTTTTTTTCGAAATATCCTGAAAAGCAGCATTCAGAATTTCCAGTTCTTTGTCTGTAAACTGAGCCGGCTTTCCGTTCACATTTAATTCATTGATACGCTGACTCAACCAACTTTTTGTTTTGTTGAAATAGATTTTGGCAATGTACGACATGGAGACAATCTCAGACACTTCACGCATCTGTTCCTTAATTCTCAGTTTTTTAGCTTTTTGCAAAGTAGAACGTGCACTTTCAATAAATGCATCTTCAAACCCATCCGGATCTTCAGTTGCAAGCTGGTCAAATTCTTTCTGAATCTTTGCTAGCTCCTTGTCTGAATGGCTATTCAATTCCAACTCTTTTAATTGCTCAAATTTTTCTTTCGTATTCACTGTCATAATATTTTTGCGTCTGTTTTACAAATATAAATTCAATCTTAGATATCTCTTTTGAGTTCATTCACTATTTCATTTATAATTGAATCTAAGTCATTTAAACGTTTAAATCTGGAAACATAGAACCTGTACCTTCTAAGGTATAATAGCAGCTCCTTTTCAATTCTTCTCCTTTCTTTTGAAATATACTCCTTCATGGTTTTGGTTGGTTTAGACTCTACAAAAATAATAAACATTTGTTTATTATCAAAGCATAGTTAACAAAAAAATATACCCCTGCTTTGTTTAAGCAAGGGTATATTTAAAATTAAATTAAAAGATTATCAGAAAATCTATTTAAATCATTAATTCTTCAATTCTCAAAAACTTTTAAATCCAATTATTTCACGAACTTCCCTAATCGTTTTCGCCGCACTTTCATTCGCTTTCTCTTTCCCCATCCGGGCTACTTTCGAGATGTAAACTTCATCGCTCAGCAGTTCTTTGATTTTTTCGCGGAAAGGCTCCGTGAACTGAATCATGTCGACTGCCAATTGTTTTTTCATGTCGCCGTAGCGAATCTGGCAGGTGTTATACATATCATTGAAATAGTCGTAGGTTTCTTTGGAAGAAACAACAGACATGAGTTGGAAGATGTTCTGAATTACTTCGGGCTTTTCCTGATTGGGTGTAGTAGGACCGCTATCTGTTACTGCTTTCATCACCTTTTTGCGAATTGCTTCGGGTTCATCAGCCAAAAAGATGGCATTGCCTTCTCCTTCGGACTTACCCATCTTGCCGGTTCCGTTTAAACCCGGTATTTTCACCAGATTTTGTCCGAAATTAAACGCTTGCGGTTCGGGGAAGTATTCCACGTTATACATGCGATTGAAGCGGTTGGAGAACTGACGGGTCATTTCTAAGTGTTGCTCCTGATCTTTTCCAACAGGAACTTTAGTAGCTCTGTGGA
>JAUSNQ010000080.1 GCA_030655595.1 Paludibacter sp. | reverse complement strand
CTTTTTAAAGTGAGGCGGTTGTTGATACATCTTTTTTCCGGTGTTTCGTTGGGTGCTTTGTTTTTCTTTATTTTCGTTTCGCTGATTAGTTCTCCGGAAGAAGTGCAATTGATTCAGGAAAAAAACAGATTACAAGCTCAATACAAGCTGCTTGAACGCAATATGGATGAAATAAACGGGGTTTTATCCGACTTGCAACAACGAGATGACAATTTATACCGCGTTATTTTTCAGGCTGACCCGATACCTTATTCGATTAGAAAGTCAACAGCTGGTAATACCGAATACTACAGGCAATTGCTATCCATGACCAATTCTCAGATTGCTGTTTCGACTACCCAAAAGTACAACCAATTAAAAAAACAACTGTATATCCAGTCGAAATCTTATGATGAACTGGTAAAACTTGCCAGCACACAGGAGGAAATGCTAAAAAGTATACCAGCCATTCAACCGATACTCAACAAAGATTTAACACGTACTGCTTCAGGTTTTGGTTGGCGAATTGACCCGGTGTACCGCACCCGCAGGTTTCATGAAGGTATGGATTTTACTGCTCCTATTGGGACGGATATCTATGCAACCGGTAATGGCGTTGTGCGGTTAGCGGGTTGGCGACAAGGTTACGGCAATACCGTAGAAATCAACCATGGTTTCGGGTATAAAACTTTATATGGACATTTGCATCAAGTGAAAGTGAGGGTAGGGCAAAAGGTAAATCGCGGTGATGTAATCGGTACGGTTGGAAATACCGGCAAGTCGACCGGCCCACACTTACACTATGAAGTGCATTACAGGGGTAAAGTCATGAATCCGCAAAATTACTACTTCCTCGATTTATCGCCTGAAGAGTATGATCAAATGGTGCAGTTGAGTAATAACGCAGGGCAGATGTTTGATTAAGATTTTTTTTACCATATAAGTCATATAAGGAACATATAAGTTTTTTCCTTTCTAAAAAACTAAAAACTCTGGCATATTCTTTAATTGAATGACCGGAGTTTTAGTCTTGAACTTATATGTTCCTTATATGACTTATATGTTTTAAAAAAATTACAACCTTGCTTTAATCGCACATCTTCTGTAATATTATCTTTACGTTTGTAACAAGTTTCTTTATAAAATCTTTATAATTTCAAAATTACATTTGCAATCAAATAATAACACGTTATACGCGTGTTCAGCAAGTGTAAAAGGATTGAAATTATGAAGTATAACAGATCTTACCAGATTGTTTTAAAAGAATTAGGGAATTTACTCTCCCTGATGGGATTTATTCTCATTGTTCCTGTATTTGTCGGGCTCATTTACGGTGAATGGTATTCATCACTAGGATTTCTGATTACAGCTGTGTTTTCATTCCTTTTTGGCAAAGGAATTCATTATTTGTTTCGCAAAGCAATTGAACCTCAGTACAATCATGGGTATGTTATTGCTGCTACAGGTTGGTTGTTTATGACCGTATTAGGCGGTTTGCCGTTTTTGGTTATCTCTTACATCACTCCTTTCGAAGTCCTCCAATCTTTTGTTCCCGTAGATGCCGACTATGCTTCAAGTATTCTTTATTTCAGAAATCCGCTTCATTGTTTGTTCGAAAGCATGAGTGCGTTTACTACAACGGGATTGACGATGTCTGTGCATGAACCGTCAATTGGAAAGACACTGTTATTTTATCGTTCATTTGCACAATGGGTTGGCGGTGCAGGTTTTATCGTGTTGGCATTGGTTATGGTAAAACATACTTCCGGCAGAAGTTTGAAATTACTGTATCGTTCTGAATCGACGGGAATCAACCTACGCAATAAAGTCATTGACACCGCGAAAAGCATCTGGAAATCATATGCGATCATCACCGGAATTACCATGCTGTATCTAATTGTCGGAACATGGTTACTATTACCCCATTATCCGCTGACAGATAATATTTTCGATGCTATTAATCATGCCATGTGCGGGTTGTCAACCGGTGGCTTCAGTACTTTGGATAATAGTATTGCCGAATATAATTCTATAGCTATGGAAGCATTGCATATTTTACCCATGATGCTCGGTTCTTTTTCACTGCCATTTTATTTCCGGATCTTTTACAACGGGAAGTTAAACGAAATCTGGAAAGATATTCAGACCAGATCTTTGTTGATATGTTTCTTTTTCGGCGGTCTGATTCTTTCATTGCTGTTGTCTTTCTCCGATTCGGTTCAGGATCCGTTTAGGGAAGGTGTATTCCAGTATGTAAGTGCAATTTCTACTACAGGGTGGCAAACGTCAAATATTCACCAGTGGGACAATCGCTCTTTTCTGATGATAATTTTTGGAGCTATGATTATCGGAGGCGCCTGGGGAGGTACGGTCGGAGGAATTAAAATCTACCGTGCTGTATTTATCCTGAAAGGTATTCGTTGGCACATCAAAAAAACTTTTTTTTCTTCCCATACGATTAAAACGATGAAATTTGATCAAAAAGTAATGATGCCTGATGAAATCAATGAGGAGTTGAATAATACAGGTATTTTTGTACTGATATTCCTGTTTATCATTTTATTATCAACATTTATATCAACTTTCTTTTTGCCTGAACAATTTACTTTTTTTGATGCGCTGTTTGAATCGGTTTCTGCTCAGGCTACAGTCGGACTTTCTGTCGGTATTACTGACCCCGGGATGCATCCGGTTATTGAAATTATTTATATTCTGCAAATGTGGTTGGGGAGATTGGAAGTGTTTCCGGTTTTAGCTCTTTTCCGCTTTGCATTTTTGGGTGCAAATCCTAAAATGCCATAATTATCAATTGAATGGGATTACAATAAAATGTTATAAGCCGATTGCTTAGTATTATATTTCATGTATTTTTGTATGAAAATAACACCAAAGGTAAGAAAATGAAAAAACAGTTTGTTTCACCATGGTATGAATATCTCTTTGTTGTGTTAATTGTAGTATTATCAGCAATGATATGTTACTTTATCCGCGATTTTGTTGGTTATCGTGTTTTGTCTTTTGTTTTACTTTTTGTTGTTTCTATCCTTGCATTTATTTACGGAACCGGACCTGTGTTGCTTGCTTCTACACTGAGTGCGCTGACATGGAATTTCTTTTTCATTCCTCCTCATTATACCCTGCATATTGACATTACGGAGGATTTGTTGATGTTTGTCATGTTTTTTATCGTTGCTTTATTGAATGGTGTATTAACCTCACAGGTGCGTCACAGGGAATCAATCATCAGGTTGAGGGAAGAACGTACACAGGCTTTGTACCAGTTAACCAAGAGTCTGCTGGAGGAAAATGATGTTGACGAATTGAAAAAAATGATTGTCAGTGGTATCAAAAAGTATTTTCATGTTGATTCGTTTGTTTTTCTTTTGGAGGATATCCCTGATGTTTATCAGGATAATAGATATACATATTATCCGATGATGGGAAGTCATATGAAAACAGGCATGATTGTTCTGCAACATCAGAATAAATTTACCGAAGATGAGATGCAATTCTGGGAAGCTTATCTCAGTCAGATTTCCGGAAGATTTGAACGGGAGATGTTGAATAGCATTGCACAAAAAGCATTTATATTAGACGAGTCGGATAAACTTTACAAGACTTTGTTTAATTCTATTTCGCACGAGTTCAGAATTCCTGTAACTACTATTCTGGGGGCGACGGATACATTGATGTCTGAAGAGTATGCTGTAGAGATTCAACAGCAGCTTTTAGCCGAGATAAATATCGCTTCGATACGGTTGAATCAGCTGATAGAGAATTTGTTGAACATATCAAGACTTGAATCGGGGCACCTCACGCTCAGAACGAACTGGTACGATTTTCATGATTTAATCGACAAAGTTACGAATACTTTAAAACACGAACTACAGCATTACAATCTGATTGTCAATATCCCCGACGATTTGCCGATGGTTAAAATCGATTTTGGATTGATTGAACAAGCCATGCACAACCTGCTATTGAACATCACGCAATATGTTCCACAAAATACTGATATTCTCATGGATATCTATTTATCAGGAGATGTCCTGAAAATCAAACTGACCGATCAGGGTGCAGGTTTTTCTCCCGACAATATTGAACATGTTTTTGATAAGTTTTATCGGGGAAAGTCGGTCAAAACAGGTGGCACAGGATTGGGTTTGTCTATTGTAAAGGGTTTTATTGAAGCGCATAAAGGGCAGGTCATTGTGTATAATCATCCATCGCAAGGAGCGGTATTTGAAATAGAAATACCTGTTGAGATATCAAACATTAATTATATTGAAAAGTTATCATGAATCAGTTGGAAAAAATATTAATCATTGATGATGAAGTTCAAATAAGAAGATTATTGGAAATTACATTGTCGGCCAGCGGGTATAAGATATTCGAAGCTGCAACAGCTAAAGAGGGATATGTGCTTGCCGCATCATTAAGTCCTTCGGTGATCATTCTTGATCTCGGATTACCGGATGCCGATGGTTTGGATGTTTTGGTAAAATTGAGGGAATGGTATACGCATCCAATCATTATTTTGTCTGTCAGGAATTCGGAAGAAGATATTGTTCGTGCACTTGATAACGGGGCCAACGATTATCTAACCAAGCCTTTCAGAACCGGTGAGTTATTGGCACGCATCAGGGCAGCCAATCGTAAAACAGAAGGAGAACAAGAGGCTGTCCTTGTTTTTGGGAATCTAAAAATTGACCTTGCAAGACATTTGGTATTGGTCAAAGATGAAATTGTCAAACTGACTTCTACCGAATTTTCGTTATTGGCGCTTTTGGCAAAGAATGAAGACAGGGTGCTGACCCATTCTTTTATTTTAAAAGAAGTCTGGGGACATCATTACGCCGATCAGCCTCAATACCTGCGGGTTTTTGTTGCCCAGTTGAGAAGAAAAATTGAAGAGAATCCCTCAAAGCCTAAATACCTCATTACGGAGTCGGGGATTGGGTATCGTTTTCGGGGAGAGTGATGTCTTTTTTTACCATATAAGTCATATAAGGAACATATAAGTTTGTTCCTTTCTGAAAAACTAAAAACTCCGGCATATTCTTTAATTGAATGACCGCAGTTTTAGTCTTAAACTTATATGTTCCTTATATGACTTATATGTTTTAAAAAAATTACAACCGTGCTTTAATCGCCTTAGTCGCTTCTTCAAACCCTGGTTTTTCCAGCAAAGCAAACATATTCTTTTTATACGCTTCCACACCTGGCTGGTCGAATGGATTTACACCTAAGATGTAACCGCTGATTCCACATGCTTTTTCGAAGAAGTACAACAACTGACCCAAGTAAAATTCATTCAGTTTTGGCAATTCAATTTTCAGATTAGGTACGCCTCCATCTAAATGCGCTAACAACGTACCGAGTTCCGCCATTTTGTTGACTTCATCAACGCGTTTTCCTGCTAAGAAGTTCAATCCGTCAAGATCAGCTTTGTCACTTGGAACCAATACTTTGTGATTGCTCTCCTGGACAGAAATGACCGTTTCGAAGATAGTTCTTTCACCTTCCTGAATCCATTGCCCCATGGAATGTAAATCGGTTGTGAAATCGACTGCAGCCGGGAAAATACCCAAATTGTCTTTGCCTTCACTTTCCCCATACAATTGTTTCCACCATTCAGAAACAAAGTGCAATTTCGGGTTGTAGTTGACTAATATCTCAATTTTCTTGCCTGACTTGTACAGTTCGTTGCGCACAGCAGCGTATTGAGCAGCAAGGTTTTCTTCAAAAGAAGTTTCGGTGCCACAAAGTTTTTCCATAGAAACCGCACCTTGCACAAACTGACGGATATCGAAACCAGCAACCGCGATGGGCAATAAGCCAACCGGAGAAAGGACAGAATAGCGACCGCCTACATTATCTTCAATCACATAAGTTTTGTATCCTTCTTGTACAGCCAAAGTACGCAATGCACCACGGGCTTTGTCAGTCACAGCAACAATGAGTTTTTTAGATGCTTCTTTTCCTTGTTGTTCTTCCAATTGTGTTTTCAACAAACGGAAAGCCAACGCAGGTTCTGTAGTTGTTCCTGATTTCGAGATGGATATGATGCCGAACTTTTTGTCTTTCAACAATTCCTGCAATTCAAAAAGATAATCTTCTCCGATATTTTGACCTGCATAAACGACAACAGGTGTTTTTCTTTTGGTTTTTAACCAGTCGAAACTGTTAGATAACGCATCAATGACTGCTTTGGCTCCCAAATAACTTCCTCCGATTCCAATCACGACGACCACTTCACAATTGTCGATGAGAATTTTTGCCGTGTTTTCTAAATCAGTTAAATGTGCATCATCGATGGATGTAGGAAGATTCAGCCAGCCCAGGAAATCATTTCCCTTACCATTTCCCTGATGCAGCGCTTGATTAGCCTCAGTCGTACTGCTTTTGTAGTTCTTAACGGCTTCTTCTGAAACAAATCCGAAAGCCTTGTCGATTGTTAATTTGATGTTTTGCATACCCCAGTAATTCGTATAAATTTATTTTAATTTGTCTGTTAACTCTCTGATTTTTAATATCGGTGACGCCCTGTTGTAGAGGATGTCATAAACGGTATTCACAATGGGCATATCCACTTTGTACTTTTCATTGATTTCATAAATACATTTGGTGGCATAATATCCTTCGGCAATCATTTCCATTTCTATTTGGGCTGTTTTGACCGAATAACCTTTTCCTATCATGTTTCCAAACAGGCGGTTGCGACTGAATTTAGAATAGGCCGTAACCAATAAGTCGCCTAAATAAGCAGATTCGTTGATGTCGCGATACATGGGATTGGTAGCATTGCAAAACCGATTGATTTCTTGTATGGCATTCGACACGAGTACCGATTGGAAATTATCGCCATATTTCAAACCGTGACAAATGCCGACAGCAATCGAATATATATTCTTCATCACAGATGCGTATTCCATGCCCGTCACATCTTCACTGGTTGATGTTTTGATGAAACTAGTCGCAAACTTTTGAGCCAGCATTTTGGCTTTATCCCGCGATGTTGAAGCTAATGTCAGGTAAGATAATCTTTCTAATGCAACTTCTTCTGCATGGCACGGACCTGCTAAAACGATAATATTGTCTTTCTGTACCTGATATATTTGTTCGAAGAAATCTGTGATAATGAGGTTTTCATCCGGAACAATTCCTTTGATAGCAGAAACGATAATTTTTTTATCAATTCTTCTGTGCAATTTTCGCAAATGTTGTTTTAAAAAAGGTGATGGTGTAGCGAAAATCAGGATGTCGGATGTGGCAACAACATGATTGATATTACTCGTAAATCGAATGTGATCGGTATCAAATTTAACTCCGGTGAGGTATGACGGATTTTTACTCAGACGGATGAATTCATCAATTTGTTCCTGCCTACGCATGTACCAATTGATTTCATCCACATTGTTCAGCAAAATCTTGGCAATAGCTGTTGCCCAACTACCTCCACCTAAAATTGCTATTCTTTGTCTGTCTGCCATTTTTGTAAATTGAATTACATGATTATGATGATTTTGGTCGTAACAGGAAGGAACTCATGACGAAATCGCTTATGCGATTAAGGTCATTCGTTTCCTTCCTGTTACTCCTGAATGCGATTAGGGTTTTTCGTTTTCTGCCTGTTACTTCTCAATGTTCTTTTTTATCTTCCTTTGGTTCAATGCTTTCCGAATTTGGGATCGGTTTCATTTGGGGGAAGAACAGGACTTCCTGTATAGCTTGCTGTCCGGTCATCAACATGACCAAACGATCCATGCCGATACCCATGCCGGATGTCGGAGGCATGCCATATTCGAGTGACCGTACGAAATCCATATCGATTGACATGGCTTCGTCATCGCCTTTCTCACTTAGTTTCAGTTGTTCCTGAAAACGTTCCAGCTGATCAATCGGGTCGTTTAATTCTGAATAAGCATTGGCTAATTCCTTTCCGTTGACCATCAATTCGAATCGCTCAGTCAGTTCCGGGTTGTCGCGGTGGCGTTTACACAACGGACTCATCTCAATTGGGTATTCTGTGATGATAGTTGGTTGGATGTATTTGCCTTCACATTTTTCGCCGAAGTTTTCGTCGATCTTTTTTACTTTTCCCATTGATTTATCAGTTTCGATGTGCAATTTTTTGCATACATCGCGCAACTGCTCTTCGTTCATGCCATTGATGTCAATGCCCGTATGTTCGAGGATGGCATCAATCATGGTTACCCGTTTGAATGGTGTTTTGAATGAAATGGTTTTTTCGCCCAACTGAATTTCAGTGGTTCCGTTTACATCCATACAAACCTTCTCCACCATCTTTTCGGTGAATTCCATCATCCAGTTGTAGTCTTTGTAGGCCACATAAATTTCCATGGCTGTGAATTCAGGATTGTGTGTGCGGTCCATGCCTTCGTTGCGGAAGTTCTTCGAAAACTCGTAAACCCCTTCGAAACCACCAACAATCAAACGTTTCAGGTACAGTTCATTGGCAATACGCAGGTACAATGGAATATCCAATGCATTGTGGTGGGTGGTAAACGGACGGGCAGCTGCTCCACCCGGAATAGACTGCAGTACAGGCGTTTCCACTTCGATATATCCTTCAGCATTGAAGTACTCGCGCATCGAATTATATACCTTGGTACGTTTGATGAAAATATCTTTGATACCCTCGTTCACCACCAAATCTACATAGCGTTGGCGGTACCGTTGCTCCGGATCTTCAAAAGCATCGAAAGCCACACCATCTTTGTATTTCACGATAGGCAGTGGTCGCAATGATTTTGAAAGCACAGTCACTTCCTGCGCATGAACCGAAATTTCACCCATTTGCGTCCGGAAAACATATCCTTTGATGCCGATAAAATCACCGATATCCAATAATTTTTTGAAAACGATGTTGTACATTTCGGGTTGTGCCTCGGTATTGATATCATCGCGACTCACATAAGCCTGGATGCGACCTTTCGAGTCCATGATTTCAACAAAAGATGCTTTTCCCATGATGCGGCGGCTCATCAAACGACCAGCAATACACACCTGTTTTCCCGATTCTTCATCCTTAAATTCTGCTTTGATATCGGTAGAATATGCATTTGCCGGATATAACGCAGCAGGGTAGGGATCGATTCCCAATTCACGTAAACGATTGAGACTCTCACGTCTGAACAGTTCCTGTTCACTTAATTCTATACTCATTTGTAGTTAATTTCAAAATTGTTGCAAAAGTACAAAAAAAGGGTGGAATATACCATATTTTTACAATTGCACGGTTTGATGCGTCATGTTTTAAAAGATGGGGTAAAATAAATTTAAAATTGTATTGTTTTTTGTGAAAATGAAGTTATTCTTTTTATGGTTTAAGTCTTAAGCACTCAATCATTTGCTTTATTTGTTCAACCGGCAGCCGATTGTTGATTTTCAACAATTGGTTCAGCAGGGAAATTCCTCTTATACAATCAATTATTTCATTATTGACTAACTGTTCAATAACCCAGGCGCTTCCATTTACTTCAATTTTATGACATCTGTAATGACTATTCTCATACCAACTGATTCAGTTGTGATTGAAGTTTCCACGAGGAAATACCTGAAAAATAAGCAGCTTCATTAATACTCAACATTTCCTTACCCAACCCAATATATACCAAACGTTCCATTCTGGTTGGTTTTTCACGGCTTCTGTATCTCCCGGGCTCCATATTGGCTAAGTGATATTTCCGTGAACGGTACCCCATATTAAAACGTTTGTAAACTGAATCATTGATAATTCCCAGTTGTAATGCGCGACTGAATATTGCCGAAAATGAAATTCCCCATCTTTCTTTGATAAGCGTCAATTCTCTTTCGTAAAAATGAAAACGCCCTTTTTGTAGTTCCTTTACAGCCATTTCTGCCGGATATAATAAAGCACTGGCAAAAGCATGACAAAGTTTTTCTTCCTCTTTTTGCAAGATATTCTCCGGAAATACCAGTATATGATGAGCCAACTCATGTAATGCGGTAAATCGTTTGCGAACCACATCATCTTTTTCGTTTATTTTACGAAGCACGATAACCTTGGTATTCCCCACATCGGCTTTAAAGCCATCGAAAGCACCTGAGGTTTCAATATCTACCACTTTATACCCTTTATCTTCAAGCATTTCCACTACATCCGGAATTGGGTCATATCCCAAATTCCACTTCATTCTTAATTTATTGGCTGCCTCTTCTGCATCATGAGCAGTACAAACAGTCTTCTTAAAACGATAATCAGTATTCTCGTCTTTCATATTCAGCAAACTTTCCAATTCAAAATAACGCTCAAAAACTTCTCTGGCTTTTTCCTGAATGGTTTCTTCTTCGGTATTGGTGAGTTTGGTAGTGTACTTTCTGAAATCAATGTTTTTAAACTGAATTTCAACATTTGGTTCAGTGTAAAAATAGTTTACCGGTACATTCAGTACATTGGAAATCTTTATAACCAACTCGCTGTCAGGTTTCATCTTACCCTGTTCATACTTATTCAACGATTGCTTCGAAACTACATTTTCAAGCTTATCAGCCAAACTCTGTAGCGACATCCCAGCCATTTTGCGGGCGGAAATAAGTCTGTTTGCAAAATTGTTTTCCATATGATCTGTCATAATTTATTGTGTTGACAAAAATACAATATTTATTTTATTTGTCAACCACATCTTCAAATATTTTTTAAAATATTATCTAACCTATTCTACCTTGTTGAAAAAGTTATGATGAACTTTTTTGTACAACAGGTTTTCGCGAAGATGGTACATAAAAAACCTCCGGTTTCAACCGGAGGTTATTCAAAGTTTCCTCAGAGGATATTCAGTAGGTCGAAATGCAAATTTCTCACTTCATCAACATCTCCTTAATCCCCCCAATCGAACTCAGCACCCCAGTTGCTTCGTACGGCAAATAAATCACTTTGTTGTCTTTGCCCGATACCATATCCTTCAGGGTGTCTATGTACCTGATGGCAACCAGGTAGTTGATGGGGTCGCCTTTGGTGCTGACAACGGCGCGGGTGATTTTTTCGATGGCTTCGGCTTCACCTTCTGCTGTTCTTATTTTTGCCTGGGCTTCTCCTTCGGCACGGAGTATTTGCGATTGTTTTTCACCTTCGGCTTTGTTGATAGCGGCGAGTTTCATTCCTTCTGATTGTAATATCTGGGATTGTTTCTGACCTTCGGCTTCCAGAATCTTGGCACGTTTGTCGCGTTCGGCACGCATTTGTTTTTCCATGGCGTCGCGGATATCGTGCGGCGGATTGATGTCCTGCAATTCAACCCGATTCACTTTTACGCCCCATTTGTGGGTAGCATCGTCGAGCACTGCCCGCAGTTTTCCGTTGATGGTGTCGCGGGAAGTCAGGGTGTCGTCGAGACTCATATCACCAATCACATTACGCAGTGTAGTTTGAGTCAGTTTTTCAATGGCATCGGGCAAATTGGATATCTCGTAAATGGCACGTACCGGGTCGGTAATCTGGAAATACAGGATGGCGTTGATTTCTGTTACCACATTGTCTTTGGTGATGACATTCTGTTTTGGAAAATCATACACGCTTTCACGTAAATCGATGCGGGTAGTAGATGCTTTAACAATGTAACTTCTACCTTCCTGACCTTCTCTGATATACCTCCACATGATTTCGCGGGGTTTGTCGATGACAGGCCAGATGATGTTGATTCCGGCACTGAGGGTGCGACTGTACTTGCCAAGACGTTCAACGACCATGGTTTCGGATTGTTGGACGATTTTGAAGCCCATAAAAGCAAAAATAACGACGAAAAGAGCTATTAAGCCCAGAATAATTGTGAGTCCCATATTATTAAGTTTTAAGAATGAATTTGTTGATGCTATTTTTTCCTGACAATCAAACGGGTACTGTCGACTTTCAGAACTTCAATGCTCTCTCCGGCATCAATTGGGTTGTCGTCCTCGGATATCACCCGCCAGTCGTCACCTTCCACCACAGCTCTGCCTGTGTTTAAGCGGTTACTTATCGTTTCGGTCACCCGGCCGGTTTTTCCAACCAGTGCTTCTACATTCGTTTTGACCGCATTGCTTGTCTTATGGGCGAACTTCAGCATAAAAGGTCTGACGCCAAAGAACGCGATGGCAGTGCCCACTGAAAATAATAACAACTGGATTTTAAAGGATGCCTCAAGTCCGGCGCCTAAAGCCGAAAATAAACATCCGATGGCGATGCTGAAAGCAATAAATGAAGGGGTGAAAATTTCTAAAATACCGAAAATTAGGGCAACAATTACCCAAATGTGCCATACTTCAAGGTTCATAATGTAGAATTTTATGTTTTGTGGAAAAATAAAATCACATAAATTGTAAACGAATCAATCGGAAATACGTGTTTTTGTAAATCAGATAACAGCCCGTAAATTTATTAATAATATTTAAAAAACCAAATGATATTGAAATTTATTTTATACACGCAGATTGTGATAATAGAATTATTGGTGGCTTATAAAGCTATGGAAGAAAAGTGCTTTATGGAGATGCATTTGCCAAAATCTTTGATTCAATAAAAATTAAGGAAAACAATACTATGAATATCCTCGTATCTAATGAACTGAATTCAATTAGCACAATGAGTTATTGGCGAATTCGCCACGATGAAAATCCTGATTTGATCTGATAAAATTTGTTCATACTCTTAATTTTTATCGAATAAATAACTAAATTTGCAAAGTTGAAAATGTATGCAATTCAGGTTTAGCTAAGTTGCATCTGATTAGCAATTTATCTGTTTTTTATGAACCTTAACCAATATCAATAAAGAAGCTGATGCAAATTAACTTTGAATCATTGTTAAACCAAATTCAGTCCGTTCAAACGGCATTGCAAAATTCCACGGCTCATGCCATAAACACAGGTTTAACTTTTCGTAACTGGCTGATAGGATATTACATTGTGGAATTTGAACAAAACGGAAATGACCGTGCACAATATGGCGAGAAACTATTAAAAAATCTAGAAAACCGTCTGAATACTAAAGGAATGACGGAAAGACGTTTTCGTGAATTTCGCCAGTTTTATAGTGCTTATCCACAGTTAGGTGTTGAAATTACAAATCTCCTACCTTTAGATACAATCAAATTGATTCCAAATATAGACACAGATTTATCAATTTGGCGGATGTCGACCACTGAATTGCAGAATGAAAAGCGGCACTTGCCGAGTGCCGTATCTTCAGAGCCAATTTGGCAGACAACATCCGCCGAATTGGAAATTGAAAAATGGCGGATGCCGTCCGCCAAATTCAAAGGTGTACCTTCCTCGCTGTTAATTAAGCGTTTGCCTTATTCAAATTTATTGAATATCTCTAAATTTGAAGATCCGTTAAAACGTGCTTTTTACGAAATGGAATGCATAAAAGGTAACTGGTCGGTTTCTGAACTCGAACGCCAAATCAATTCACTTTACTTTGAACGGAGTGGATTATCGAAAAACAAAGAAGCACTTTCAAATTTAGCAAACCAAAAAGCGATTCAGTTACAACCCAACGACATTATCAACACCCCAATAACATTGGAGTTTTTGGGATTGAAACAAAGGGCTTTAGTTACTGAAACCGATTTGGAACAAGCCATTCTCGACAATCTACAATCTTTTCTACTCGAAATGGGACATGGGTTCTGTTTTGAAGCAAGGCAGAAACGAATACTGATTGATACTGATTATTTTTTTGTCGATTTGCTATTCTATCACCGCTTGCTCAAATGTCACGTTGTGGTAGAACTGAAAATGGATAAATTCAAACACGAACATGCATCGCAACTCAATATGTACCTCAACTATTTCAAACACGAAGTGATGACTCACGACGACAATCCGCCCATTGGCATTTTACTTTGTACTGATAAAGGTAATACACAGGTTAAATACGCTACGGGAGGGCTCGATCAACACATTTTTGTTCAGAAATATCTCGTTGACCTACCTTCTGAAAACGAACTGAAAGCTTACATCACTAAGGAGTTAGAAAAATAACGGACACCATCGAGCAACTCCACATCACCAGTATCAATTGCTCACTAAACCGGGCTGAGGGCATACTGGATAATCTCGGAACCTGAGTAAACTATGGCACAATATCAATAATCACCGTCCTGTTATAAAATCTTTCTTCCGGATATTTATTCTCAAATGGTGAGCTGCTTTCATCTTCTCCATGACCGCTTACATCAAATGTAACATCAGTTCTGTTGGCATTTTTCAAACTGGCTTCCATGATTTTTCGTACATCATTGGCACGGGCAAGCGACAATCTCTGATTATGTTCTTCACCTCCGATGATATCCGTGTAACCGCGAATGATGACCTTTCCATTGACTGGAATCTTGGGTGTTACAATTTCGGTGAGGTACTTTTCGTAGATGAGAATTGCTTTGTCATCATCGAATTCGTAGATGATGCTGAATCGCATGACTTCCTCAACTTTCGGTGCAACAGCCAGTGTCATGTCGAACAAAGCTTCTTTGGTTATGGTCTTACCCATCTTGGTTTTTCCTGTCATTGTAGCCTTGTAGTTACCCTTTGGTTGATTGTTCAAAACAGATAATCGGTTGATGTTGACATTTTCCTCGGTGTATGGTCCGTAATGTAGCACGGAGTTTTTTTCGTTTTTGATATCCATCGACCACGAAGTAAGTGATTTTTTGGCTCCCGAAACATTGAAAGCTACATAGTTCTCGCGCATCGGTTCTTCAATAACTGTAACAATTTCGACTGGTTTTAAGGGTGCTTCAGGTCCGCTTTGGAATTCCATCAGGATACCCGGGAAAGTACTTTCAATCGACACACGCTGGTCGCCTTCACGAAGCAATGCCAACTCTTTGATACCACCCACTTGTTCGGATGGAAGTTTGGGTTTGTCCCGGCCTTCAATTTTTATTCTTTTTTCAGCGATGCCAAAAGTATTCACCAAATAACTTTTAACTGATGCTGCCATGGCTTCTGCATCTTTGATTCCATTTTCCGAAGAACCAACCAAAGTTATGTTTGCTTCTGGAAATTTATACATGCGATTCCCCAGGATATTGATTACATTGTAATAAACATTCATTTGTCGTACCGAACGACCTGCAGGATGTTTGGATGTGAATTCTTCTAATTGATCTTCTTTGAAATCTTTTACCTGCGCTTTGTTCAAAGAAACGTAACGTTCGGGAATCTCTGTCGAGCCTGAATTGAAAAATACGTAGTTACGAAGTGGAAAAGTTTCTCTGATTTTCCTGACAACAGGAATATCATCTGGAAAACTAACTGTGAAAGTCACATCAGGATCCTTCAATGTTAGCGAATAAATATCATCGCCACCACTTCCTCCGGCTCTGTTTGTCGAAAAGTATCCCTGACACATGGCATTATCAACGATGGCTGCGAAGTCATCATATTGCGTATTCAAAGGTGATCCGGGATTGTAAGCCGGTGAAAATCCTGTGCCACTTAACTGACTGATAAAAATATCCAATCCTCCCAGTCCAAACCGACCGTTGGAAGAGAAAAGAAAATTCCCACTCGTGCTTTCAAAAAACGGAAACATTTCGTCGCCTTCGGTGTTGATTTTATTACCTAAGTTTACAGGAAAACCCCACTCACCATCCACATCTTTGGTAGATTTGTAAATATCCATCCCTCCATAACCTCCGGGCATATCACTGGTGAAATACATTGTGTTTCCGTCGGCAGTCAAACAGGGATGTCCCACCGAATAGGCTGCGTTGTTGTGTATAAATGGTTCTGGTTTCGACCATTCTCCATCTGTCAAACGACTAAACCAAATTTGCAGTTCTACAATTTTATCTTTACTTCTATCCCGATAATGATTTCTGGTAAATGCCATGTAAGTATCCTGGTTGCTCAAACTTACCGGACCGTCGTGCAATTTGCCATTCAAAGCTTTTGCGAATTTTTCGGGGGTTTTCATTTGACCGTCTTCCACTTCCGAAACGTACATACTCCAAAAGGGCTTGTTGGTCCAATTGTATTTGCTGACAAATATTTTACGGCTGGTTCTGGTTGATGCAAATACAACTTTGTCGTCATAATAGGCAGTTCCAAAATCCAATGCATCTGTATTCATGGTTTGATGTTCGATGTAAACTTCACCGTTATCTTTTTGTAATGCTGCGAGTCTGCTTTTATTGGCAAGATAGTCCAACACCCGTAAATCGTTCTTTTTGATTGCAGCAAATTGATCCATCCACCGATTCGATTCAGTATATTTTCCGTTCATTTTCAGAACCATGGCATAATTGTAATAATCCTCCGGAATGATTTCGATGTCAGCACCAATCATTTTTGCGTACGTTTCTTCAGCCAGTCTGTTTTGATCCATTTTGTGGTAACTTACGGCCAAAGCACGTTGACCATCAACCGTCAGATCCTTGGTCTTGTTATAATTCTTGATGGCTTTTTCGTAATTATAATTAAAGGTGTATCTATCGCCCTTGACTTCTTTTCTCGATTTGTCTTGTGCCGTCAGATTAATACTGATCAGGATACATGCAATGAATGGTATAAATAGCGTTTTCATAAGATCTGTTGTATCAAAG
>JAUSNQ010000152.1 GCA_030655595.1 Paludibacter sp. | reverse complement strand
TGTATAAAAAACAAATATATATTAAGATATGATATTATTAGCAGATGGAGGTTCGACTAAAGTAGATTGGTGCTTGGTTGACCATGGGGTATTGAAAAAGAGAGTATTTACAAAAGGCGCAAATCCTTTTCATCGTACAACGGAAGACATCAGTAATGAAATTAGTCTGTCGCTGGTTCCCGAACTTAAAAACGACATCATTGACTCTGTGTATTTTTATGGTGCCGGTTGTGCGTTTCCCGAAAAGAATGAGTTGATTAAGTCTGCGATTGCTGATAATATACATGCAGGGAATATTCAAATCGACAGCGATTTGTTAGGTACTGCAGTTGGATTGTGGGGAGATAAACCTGGTATAGCATGTATTTTGGGCACAGGATCGAACTCTTGTTTCTACGATGGTAAAAGGATTGTACAACATGTTTCTCCGCTTGGTTTTATGCTGGGCGATGAGGGCAGCGGCGCTGTATTGGGACGGCTTTTTATGGGCTCTTGTTTGAAAAATCAGTTTTCTCCGGCTATCAAAGAAGATTTCTTAAAATACATCAATCTCAGTGTTGCTCAGATTTTGGAAAAAGTTTATAAGCAATCCATGCCCAGTCGCTTTATGGCGAGTGTTTGTCCGTTTATCAAGGACAACTTACATGAGCCCTCCATTCATGATTTGGTTTACAATGCATTCGAAGATTTTTTCAGAAAAAATGTCATGCAATATGATTACAAGAATCATCAAGTATCTTTTGCTGGTTCAGTGGCATTTCATTTTCAAGATGTGCTGCGCGAAGTTGCGTCCAGTCTACACATAGAAATTGCGGAAATTGTGCAATCGCCCATGGATGGGTTGATCAAGTATTATTCGAAATAAAATTCAAAATAAGCGCAATAAAAAACTCCCTCAGATTATTTCTGAGGGAGTTTTTTTGCTTATACACTTACCTTATTTTCGTGTAACTTTCACTGTCGATGTGCCATTAACCCTCAACAAATAAACACCTGATTTTAAATTTGATATATCAATTGTTTCTTTGTTGCTGCTTACATTGCTGATGTTATTGATCAAACTGCCACTTAAATCAAAAATCTGAATGGTGTTTATCAACTCTTTTGATTCAATGGTGATGAATCCATCTGCTGGGTTTGGATATACGGATGTTTTAACCGCTGTGTTTCGAACTGATGACAGATCATTTTGTTTTATTATCAATGATTTATCCGCAGGAATCGTGCTGCTGTTATCGTCTGTCGGCATGGCCCACACGCTGATTCGTTTGCCAGAATTGGAGACAGCATACAAGTTGCCGGCATAATCAAATGCAAAGTCATCGTAAGTAACCGAAGCTACATCTAAAGCATGCTGGAACTTCGGAACGACTACCGGTACTCCTTCTTTATTCAGTTTATAGCTGAAGATGTACACGCCACCATTGTAACTGAGTGCAACCGTTCCTTTTGCTTCATCAACAGCCAATCCTCCGTTTTGTGATGCTTGACCAAGTGTGATGGTTGCACCAGCTTTGTCTTTAAATTCTGCAGTATTGAATACAGTTTCATTGAAACTATTGCTGTAATAGAACATGCAAGGATTAGCTACGGTGTTACTTCCAGCCCCACGGAATTGTCCGCCCCAGTACCCCGTTGAAACCGCAACGATGCTGCTGTTGTCATTTCCGATATAGCTTCCGCCTGCAGCCGATGAAGTGGGAGCAGTTGTCCAGGTATTGTTTACCCCGATATTGTAAACATTGATGTTTTTCTTCCAGCTTAAACCCGAAGCTGTTTTATCAACAGCGTACAACTGAGTTGAAGCTCCGGAACCTTTTGCGCTGATGGCCACTATTTGTCCGCAAACATAGATGTTATTGATTTTAACGGAACCACTTGTCACCGTCGCATTCGGGAAAATTGAACTGATGCTGAATGTTTCGGGATTCATGAAATAAATTCCTGCTTTGGTAGTGCTTGCATCGGCAATAAATACCCGACCGTCATTGGTGACAGTAACTTTCCGCGGTCCTTCCCCGTTCACGCCTGTCCACGCAATGCCTCCTGCATAAGCCGTGTTGCCCTGTCCGGTTACATCGGAGGCATCGGGTGCCATGACATAAATGCCGGTTGTGGTGTTTCTATCAGCTGATTGACCTGACGCCGTGTTGGTGATGTAGATCCGGCCGAAATACGGACTCTCAGGTGACTTGTCGATGGCTATCCCTTTGGGGGCAAAATAGTTGTATAGAGGATTTTCATCCGACAGTTTGGTGAAACGGGTAACATTGGGTGCTGAAACACGCAATTGCCAGTTGAATTCACCGGTTTCCGGGATTTCTGCTTTGTCGAGCACAATCTCGTTTGCTCCTTTGTTTTTCGCTCCCAATGAAATAACTTTTACTGCTTCATTTGAAGTTGCATGCATCAGTGTCAAATCAACAGAGCTGGCGTTTTCATTCAGTTTGAAATTGATTTTATATCCATTGTCGGCTTCACTGTATGTTGAAGTCAGTCCGTATGCAAATATACGTGCGGGCGAGGCTTGCTGTACCGCATTTTTGGTGCTGTATTTCACTGCTTTATTGCCAACCAAGAGATGTAAATCGATATCAGCGTTGTCAACTTTTCCAAAGCCTGCCATGTTGCTGAGTGTAGCTTCGTTTGTGATGTCGGTGCTGGTTTCGCCTACTTTGATGGCGTTGTTCAGTCCGTTGGTAATGTCATACAAATGAAGTTGATACGCATAGCTGTCGTCAGTTTGCTTTTCGCATACCGGTGTACTCATGTAAATTTTATTGGCATACCGGAAATAGTTGGCGCCTTTCGATAATAGCGGAATGGAAGCTGAAAATGCCCCTGTTTGTATTTTATCGTTTGTCATCCAGTTCATTTCCAGTTCAAACGGGTTGATTTTATTGCCATCTACAATGAAACGATTAGGAGCAAGGGGTGACAATGAAATTTGCGAATCTTCACCCAAACCTCCTGTGTTGATTGTTAACAAGGAGTTGTTGAACTGTGTGCCGGTTACTATTCCGTTTTCAACATTCCAGCTTACATAGCGAACCGCCCAATCGGTTGGTCCCCAGTTGTCGCTCGGATGTGAATCGAAATAGATTTTCAGTTTGTTGAGTGTGCCTGAAACGGTAAAGCTGTTTGCCAATAAATTGGAGTTGTTGTTTCCGGCTGCGACCAAACTGGCACTCGTGTTGGTAGGTAATTTCAAAAACACTCTAGGAGTTGCATCTTCCAGAATCGTGTCGTTGCTCGCCTGCCATTTATACACATAAAAATCACCAGTTTGAAAACTATTGTTTTCTCTTCCTACAACCGTAGAATTCACTCCCAGCAATACATCATCTTGTGTGAAAGCAATATCCGAAAGCACATACAAATGCGATTTTCCGTTGTAACCTTCTACGGAAAGTCCTGCTGTACTCATTTTTTTGATGAGTTCGCCTGTTTCTGGATTCATCACCAATAGATTCGGTTTCTTTTGTGCATCTACCGCTAAAATATAATATTTGCCATTCCTGAAAATAGCCCGACGAACGGTCAGATTCTCTAAGGAATCAAGTGTAAATTCAATTGTTTTTGCAAAATTATAATTGTTTGCTGCCGCAATATCTCCATCCTGAACAGGGTGGGGGAAATCGGCAACTTCTACAATGGTTTCTTCCACTTCCTCATTGGGGTCAGGTTGAGATAAATCAGACAGCAATTTGTTGATGAAGGCTGTTTCGTTTGCAGTCACCTCTATTACTTCTGTTTCTTTCCAATAGCCGGGGATATCATATTCGATTGAATAGGTTCCCGGAGTTAATTCGTTGAAAACAAAAATACCGTTGTGCTCCTTATCTGTTTTGTAGGTGGTGACTGTATTTCCATTGGAATTCAGAAGTTTGACAGTCACTTCGTTCATCGGTTTGTATTGGTCGAATGATCCGATCTTGTAGGTGTATAAATTATGCGTCAACGCTTGATTTTTGTCTTTAACCGTACCCATGATGGAACCCTTGGTTTCGGTATTGTCACCAAACCACGCCCGGATGGCGCGGGTAAATCGAATACCTTCCTGATTGCAATAATCTCTGTTCAGCAAACGATGCCGTTCAGGATGATAGGTATGAAAACTGCCTTCACTCAGGAATCCGTCGCAGCCATGTTTAAGCACCCCGAGATAACCTGTGTAGCCACCTACTGTGGTGCTTGAGCCATAAAAAGTGATATCACCACGGGTGTTGTTTGATGTCGCATCCGTATAGGCAGAGTAGTAACTAATCCCGTTTTTCGCGATGTATTTCCAGGCATCTCTGGCCATGTCGCGCGCATAAGTTAACCCGTTGCCGGATGCTGCATCCGTTCCCCTGAATAACAACAAAGGATAATTGGTGGTCGAACCTTCGGTTGTCGCATTGCTGTGGATGGACAGAAAATAGTCCATGTTGTTGGTTTCGATGTCCGCACACACAACCGACAATGTAACGATTTGTCCTTCCCCTTCATATACTTCATGGTTGTTTAATGTAGCCTGAGAACTCGGGGCTATGCCGTTTCTGGTGCGTGACATGCGCACGTAACCCACTCCCGCTTTTTGCAATTCGTCTCTCAACGCCAGCCCTTTCATGAGGTTCGATTTTGTTTCGAAAAACCCCAGGGTGTCCAGAATTGCGTAATTGATAGTTGCTAGTGGACGGTCGTTGGAGCCCCAACCTCCGTGTCCGGGGTTGATGTAAACACGTGCCTGACTCAACACGTTTTCTCCATATACATTCGTGATTGCCAGTATCGACAATAAAATGATCAAGCCTGATTGATATAGTGTTTTTTTCATGGTTTTATTCTGTGATTTCAAGGTTCATGAAGTAGATTTTTCCATCGGCGGTGTTGTACGCGATTTTAGTAGCATCGGCAGAGCCGGAAGGATTGGTTGCGATAACCGAATCATCGGTGAGGGCAGTCCGTTTGGTGCCATTTGCTGCAACCGCAATAATTTTGGATGCTGTGATGAAAGTGCCGTTGTCATAATCCTCCATGCCAACCACCCAGTTATTTCCCATCCATTTTGGGGCACGCAAAACGCCCAGCGAAATAGCGTTAGAGCCATCAAGGTTGCTCACATAAGATTTTCCTTGTTCGATAACGTAATAAATCATTTTCTTTCCGTCCGGAGATATGGACGTCCACAAATAATTTTTACCTGTCCCTGCAGGTGATATGAGCGAAGTCTTTTTGTTTTGTGTTAAGTACAACTGTCCCTTGCTGATGCTGCTTATCGCAGGTACTGTTCTGAGAGTCTTTCCTGAAATTCTTTTGGTTTTTAATGTGCCCTTTTCAATTGCCAATACTGTTCCGTCTTTAATCAGAAATTTTTCCAAATCACGGGTTTCTTTCACAATCTCATTTTGTTTTCCTGTGGAAATATCTACAGTCTTTAAGGTGGTGTATCGAAGTCGGTTTTTGTATTGCTGACTTCTATATGCCACTAAATTACCATCTTCTGAGATTTGAACATCAAATCCGGCACCTTTGTCAGTTGCGAGTGTTTGTAGTTTACGTGTAACAAGGTCGTATTTGCGAATA
Organism: Paludibacter sp.; assembly: GCA_030655595.1. Next base: position 307 of record JAUSNQ010000152.1, on the reverse strand, counting down.
CCTGTCAAATCATGTCCGGTGATTAAAATATAATCACCTGCCGGACTCATTACCGGGGAGTAGCCCGTTTCTGAAACAGGCAGTGGAACTACTTCGTTGCTGATAACTCTAATCCCCTGAGCATAAATCAGGGAACTGCATATTATCAATGCGCATAAAGAGAGAATCGTTTTTTTCATACATATAATTTATTAGAATAAGGATAAAAATGAAAGATAGAAGAATTGAAATTAGAAAGTCAAAAGTAGAGATATAAAACTATTTATTAATGCAAAGGACATATAATAAATATTAAAATAAGTATGTA
>JAUSNQ010000148.1 GCA_030655595.1 Paludibacter sp. | reverse complement strand
TCTCTACGGCTGAAGAATCAAATGCTTTCTACCGTCGTAATTTGGCAGCCGGTCAAAAAGGTTTGTCGGTGGCATTCGACTTAGCCACACACCGAGGTTATGATGCAGACCACGAAAGGGTAGTGGGAGATGTAGGGAAAGCCGGTGTTTCTATCTGTTCTGTGGAAGATATGAAAGTTTTATTCGATGGTATTCCTTTGAATAAAATGTCGGTTTCCATGACCATGAATGGTGCTGTATTGCCAATTCTGGCATTTTATATCAACGCAGGTTTGGAGCAGGGAGCTAAATTAGATGAAATGGCAGGAACTATTCAGAATGATATCCTGAAAGAATTTATGGTGCGCAATACGTATATTTACCCACCAAAATTTTCGATGAAAATTATTGCTGATATTTTTGAATATACTTCCCGGAATATGCCTAAATTCAACTCGATTTCTATATCGGGTTATCACATGCAAGAAGCAGGAGCTACCGCAGATATTGAGTTGGCATATACTTTAGCTGATGGTTTGGAGTATTTGCGGGCAGGTGTGAATGCAGGGATGGACATAGACTCATTTGCACCTCGCTTATCATTTTTCTGGGCAATTGGCATGAATCACTTTATGGAAATTGCCAAAATGCGTGCTGCACGTATGTTGTGGGCAAAAATTGTCAAACAATTCAACCCGAAAAATCCAAAGTCACTTGCGTTGCGTACCCATTCACAAACATCCGGTTGGTCGCTGACCGAGCAAGATCCTTATAATAATGTAGGACGTACTTGTATAGAAGCAATGGCTGCGGCTTTAGGTCACACACAATCACTACACACGAATGCATTAGATGAAGCAATTGCTTTGCCGACCGACTTCTCTGCACGCATCGCGCGTAACACTCAGATTTATATTCAACAAGAAACAGATATTTGCCGTGAGGTAGATCCTTGGGCAGGTTCTTATTATGTTGAATCTTTAACTGCAGAGCTTGCAGACAAAGCTTGGGCTTTAATTGAAGAGGTTGAAAAATTAGGCGGGATGGCAGCTGCTATCGAAACCGGAATCCCGAAAATGCGCATTGAAGAAGCATCAGCCAGAACTCAAGCCCGGATTGACTCCGGCAAACAAATTATCGTTGGTGTAAACCGATATCGTTTAGAGAAAGAAGATCCGATTGATATTCTTGAAGTGGATAATACCGCGGTACGGATACAGCAAATCGAGCGATTGAAACAATTGCGTGCGAATCGCAATGAAGCTGCAGTGCAAAATGCGTTGGCAGCCATCACCAAATGTGCTAAAACAGGCAAGGGCAATTTACTCGAACTAGCAGTTGAAGCTGCAAAAGTTCGTGCATCTTTGGGAGAAATTTCAGATGCCTGCGAAGCAGTCGCAGGACGTTATAAAGCAACCATCAGAACTATATCAGGCGTGTATTCATCAGAAACAATCAATGATTCGAGCTTTCAGAAAGCTTGCGAATTAACCGAGAAATTTGCTAAAAAAGAAGGTCGTCGTCCCCGCATCATGATTGCTAAAATGGGTCAGGACGGTCATGACCGTGGTGCCAAAGTTGTAGCGACCGGATATGCCGATTGTGGATTCGATGTGGATATGGGACCTTTGTTCCAGACTCCCGCTGAATCTGCCAAGCAGGCGGTTGAAAATGATGTGCATATTATGGGTATATCTTCGTTAGCAGCAGGTCATAAGACTTTAGTTCCACAGGTAATTGCGGAATTGAAAAAACTGGGTCGTGAGGATATCATCGTAATCGCAGGAGGAGTTATTCCTGCTCAGGATTACGATTATCTTTATAAAGCGGGTGTAGCAGCTATTTTTGGTCCTGGAAGCCCGGTGGCTAAAGCTGCTTGTACCATCATGGAGATTTTACTGGAAGAGTAATCACAATATATATTAATCCTCATACGAGGGATTTCATCATTAATAAGCGGACTTTCAATTCTTTTACTTAATTTTGCCCGAATTCAGAAAAATAAATATTACTATAAATCTCAGTCAAAAGCAATATTTGCTTTATAAATTGATTAACTAAAATGAGTGATACCATCTTAAAAGCAATTATAGACAGTCCTATATTAGGTTTTGCTCATCATCGTATCATTCTGGATAATTCAGGCAAGCCGGTAGATTACGAGTTTTTAGAAGTTAATAATATCTTTGAAAATCTGACTGGTTTAAAAAGGGAAAATATTATCAATCGAACGGTCAAAGAAGTTTTACCAAATATTGAAAAAGATAGTTTTGACTGGATTGGTTTTTATGGTGATGTTGCACTAAAAGGTGAAAGAAAAGAGTTTGAACAATACTCTGAAGGGCTTCAGAAGTGGTTTAAGGTATATGCGTACTCTTCTGATAAATTGTATTTCTCAAGCTTGTTTTTGGATATAACTGAACGTAAGCAAATCGAAGAAAAATTACTCAGGCTATCTCATATAGTAGAACAAAGTCCGGTTGCGGTAGTTGTTAGTAATTTAAAAGGCGATATTGAATATGTAAATCCCAAATTCACTGACCAGACCGGCTATATGCTAGATGAAGTTTTTGGACAAAATCCCAGGATATTAAAATCCGGTGAAATGCCTGATGAAGAGTACAAGAAACTTTGGGAAACCATCACTTCAGGCAAAATTTGGCAGGGTGAATTTCATAATAAGAGGAAGGATGGAACCTTGTTTTGGGAGACTGCTTCAATCTCCCCAATTGTAAACGAGAAAGGAAGTATAACCCACTTTCTGGCACTTAAAGAAGATGTAACCCAACGAAAAAAAGCTGAAGATCAATTACATAAATTCCTGAAGGTCGTAGAACAAAGTCCGAATATGATTCTCATTACCGGATTGGATGCAGTGATTGAGTATGTAAATCCAGCTTTTTGCAGAATTTCTGGTTACGGTTCTGAAGATATAGTAGGAAAGCGATATAAGTTTCTAAAGTTAGCTCTGGCTGATGAAAGTGAATATGAAGACCTGTGGAATTGCTTAAGATCTGGGGTTGCATGGCATGGTGAAAATATCGATAAAAGGAAAAACGGTGAATTGTATTGGCAGGGAATATCCATTAATCCCATTTTGAATGAGGCCGGAAATACAATGTATTATGTTTCCATCATGAGTGATATCAGTGATCGCAGGAAGGTGGAAGATGAGTTGCAGGAACTGAATATGAATTTGGAACAAAAGGTTCGTGAAAGAACTTCAGAATTATTGATTACCAATGAGTTTTTAATGAACGAGGTTATTGCACGAAAAAAGAATGAAACAGAATTAAGAATAGCCAGGGTAGAAGCAGAAAAAGCAAATAAAGCAAAAAGCGAGTTTATTTCACGCATGAGTCATGAACTGCGCACCCCAATGAATTCAATTTTGGGATTTGCTCAGTTGTTTGCTATGGGTAATCTTGCTCCTTCTCAACGGAAGGGTGTAGATCATATTATGAAAAGTGGTAATCATTTGCTTAAATTAATCAATGAAGTATTGGATATTTCAAAAATTGAAGCAGGAAAATTATCCCTGAGTTTAGAGTTCATAAAAGTCAGGGAAGTTATTACGGAAGCCATTGATCTTATTAAACCACTCGCAATAAATCCCGGAATCACAATTCATTATGAAAATAGTGATCATGATAACTTGTCAATCAGAGCTGACAAACAGAGACTTATTCAGGTTTTGGTAAATATACTAAGTAATGCCATTAAATTCAACAAAAAAGGAGGTTCAATTACTATAAAAACGTCTTTATTCAAACAGCATGATGACGCAGAAAGCAAAGTGCAGATTTCAATAACTGATACGGGGATAGGTATTTCTGAAAATGATTTTCCAAAACTTTTCAATCCATTTGAGCGATTTGGAGTTGCTGAACAAACAACAGAAGGTACAGGTTTAGGTTTACCCATATCAAAAGAATTGATGTCGCTCATGGGGGGAACCATAGGGGTAAATAGTAAACTTGATAAAGGAAGTACTTTTTGGGTAGAATTACCATTTGCAAAGAATACACTTAATACTTATGCGAATTTATGTAAATCTCAGGAAAACAATGCAAATCAGAACATAGGAAAAGCAACTATTTTATATATTGAAGATAACAAGTCAAATATTGAACTGATTGAACAAATCTTTAAGATTCATCGTCCTAATACCGTTTTGATTAGTCATAATTATGGTAATGATACAGTACAATTGGCAATTGAAAATTTGCCCAATTTAATTTTGCTTGATCTTGATTTACCCGACGTACATGGAAGCAAGGTGATTGAATTATTGAAGAAAAATGAAAAAACAAAAGATATCCCGGTCATCATCATTAGTGCTGATGCCATGCCTTATAGAATTAAAAAGCTAAAAAAGGCGGGAGCTAAAAATTATTTAACAAAACCGTTTGATGTTTTGGAGCTGCTTTCAGAAATTGACAAATACAAAATCTCGTATGATTGAGACAGTTTGGGAAATTATTTGTAGAATTATTATACAATTGTCACACGATTCTCGTTTATGAATTATAAGAAACTATTTTAAACACATATATTATGATTGAGCATAATTTAAAAAACGCAAAGATATTGATTGTGGACGATTTGGAGTCCAACATTGATGTTCTTAAGGGTTTGCTTGAAATTGAAGGTTATTTCAATGTCGAAAGCACAACAGATCCACGTAAGGTGATTGGTCTGGTTAACACCTTTGATCCGGAATTGATGTTACTTGATTTGATGATGCCTCATCTTTCCGGGTTTGATGTCATGGAAAAATTGAAAACGGAACGTCTGAAATCTTTAAATCCCAATAAATATTTGCCTATCTTGGTACTTACTGCCGATATCACAACAGAGGCTAAACATAAAGCACTCAAATCCGGCGCAAAAGATTTTCTTTCTAAACCTTTTGATTTAATTGAAGTCAGCTATCGAATCAGAAACTTATTGGAAACTCAGTATCTTTACCAACAATTAAAAAGTAAGAATGTGGTT
>JAUSNQ010000127.1 GCA_030655595.1 Paludibacter sp. | reverse complement strand
GGAGAATTACCAGTACATCGCATCTCTCCTTGCATCGTGGAAATTGCAGGGCAAGAACGGTTTCGAAGAACTGGAACACATTCTCAGAAGAGAACTATGCCTCAGCTAAACAAATACAATAATTTAATATTTTCAACCCGTAATCTCATCGCTTCCAGATTGCTGATTACGGGAATTAAATGAGAGTGTCTGATAATCTAATGCCTACTCATGGCGAATTTATTCGGCATCCAAAGTCCTGATGGACATTTGGAACTATGTCGAGGTGTGGTGGGCAGCATACAAAAGATAGAATCGGATTCACCGATTGCTTGGAAAACAATATCAGCCACATGATGCTCGATTTAACTAGTAAACTACCAGCCCTAAAATGGCTGACGTTTATTGCAGGGCTGGATGTTTACCTCCATAAGCCATGCATCTAATTTATCAAAGCTAATACGCTTTGATTTTATATGCTATTTGTTGTACGATGCATGGCGGATTCCCACGATGTTACCGCATCATGGTCGAATACTCTGCTGATTGATTACAGTAGTCGATTCAACAACGGCATGCCAGTTGAGGTGTATTATCCTCTGGGAGTAACTTCAATTATCTTCGGCGGACAGATCTTGACGCACTTCATGCACCCGGTGCACTTCTCCGTGTTCACAGCCACGGGCAGTCGATATCCGCCGACCCTGGTCCACTGCCATACGCCCTCAGGACAGATGTGTACGCAACCGCCCAGGCGGTCACAATCAGAGGGTTTTGTCATCTTTACATTGTATAACATAAGCAGGCCTCAGGAAACGCTCCGTAATCTCATCGCTTCCAGATTGTCGATTACGGAATATATAGATTGTGGTTGTTGCGAAAACGTGTGTTATCCTGTAATTATTTCGCTTCGTATCTGCTTGTCCTTTCATGCTTCCATCTCCTGCTCGCAAGATTCCATGAATGCACCTACCAATATGCTGTGTCAACTTGCATTTCAACCACTCGAACAACCCATTGTTACAAATGCTATAAACAAAAGGAAAATTATATTGAATGTAAATAATAAAATTCACCAAAGCTTTTTTCCAAATTTCAACATAGTTATTGTATTTATCCACAATGTTAATATCATTAAAGTGACAAAAAATGAAAAATATATTTCTGAATTACTTTGGGGTTCAATAACAATCTTTAAAAAGAGTGGAATACAGAACATTAAAAGATATGCTAAAAATAAGCTTATAGTTATTTTATCCATCCATTTTTCATTCCATGGTATTTTAAACATATCATAACCTACCAATACATTGTGTATGCATCGCATCCATAATCTTGCATTCCAGGATGATAATTCGTCCAACCCATTATACCGTTATGATTTGCTGCATAATACCCTTTATCGAAAGCGTAACCAACACTTTTTGGTTCCAAAAATGAGCCCATACTAAATGCGAATCCATTGTCGTTATAGGAATTCTTGAAAAATCCCCAATGATTATTAAAAGCATTAGCTGTCCAAGTTTCCTCATCTCTATCCTGCGTAGATGAAATCACGATTCTCCCAGGAACATTTCCTTCCCGCCATCCATATCTGTTCACATTATCATCCTCGCTGACATATATTTGTTAGGAAAGTAAAAACGAAAATAAAAAATATCAATATAATTATATTAAATATAAATAATATCCTTAGCCATTTTCGTGTTCCAAATTTCAATATGAATATTAATTGAACCCATGCAGTAATTGTTAATAAAATACTAGTTATTGAAAAATATACAAAATAATTCAACTCGTTTACCCAAAAAATAAATAATAGAGATATAAAACAGGACAAATTTAAAAGTACTGTTATGTTATCTATAGTTCGTTGATTCCGTTGCGTTTTTACCATCTCTTCACCTACCAATAAGTTATGTATGCATCACATCCATAATATAACATTCTTGGGTGATAACTATCCAATGCCCCATTATAATTCGCAGTAGTTTGACCTTTATCGAAAGAATAGCCAATAGAATTAGGAGTTGTGGGTGTACCCATACTTTTCGCGAATCCATGATCTCCAATTTTATTCTGGAAGAATGCCCAATGGTTATAAGGGTATAGGGATGTTTTAGTTAGTTCAACTCTATCCTGGGTTGATGATATCACTATTCTCCCGGGAACATTTCCTAACGCCTGGAACGGCTCATTTCCGGTAAAGCAGCAATGAATGAGCCAAACGCTTCTCACCGGTTTTGCACCTATCTGACCTGCATATTCTGGGAGCATTAAATATTTAGTTCCCACCTGGTTTATATGCACCCTCTGATACGGACTTTCCGGTCCAAATGTAAATTTTGTGCTTGCATCATCATTGTTACCGTGAGAAATTATCATGAAGAAGAAAAAGTCGTCTGTGGTAATCTTGTTACCGACATCCGCAAACGCATTAACCACATTTGTATTGCTACATGGACCATCTAAACCAACAAAATCACCTGCGGTTTTGTCCCAGCAATATGTATAAACATTTCCTTCCTGCCATCCATATCCGATTAATTTATCATGAGTATCTTTTAAATCATTTCGGAAAGCAGGATAATATGAGTCTGTAGGTGAACCCCCCGCACAGATTATCGCATACTTCTCCATCACTCCAATGCTTATTTCATCGACATAGATGCTTTTACTGAATTCAAACAGTGCATTCATCGCATAGGTTGGATTTGCACCATTGTAATCAAAGCACCAGAATGCTTTCGCTATGTAAGTTGAAGTATGCCAAAGACCATCTGCAGTATACTCCCCCAATTTATGATAGCTGGAACCATCCCATTGGCGAACATATCCATTACTGCCCGGATTAGATTTATAAGTTATTCTTATTACATAATCTTTAGACGTATCGATGTCGTTAAGATAGAAATTGGACCAAGCGTTTCCAAGTCGGCATGATTTACCACTAATCCAAATTATAGGCCCCCACTCATTGTTAGGATATCTCGATACCCCCGGTTCGTGAGCGGTGGCTATGTCATCGCCAGTGGTTCCAAAATCGCAATAATCTCTTGCCACAGTAATTGAAAGAGAATCTATGAGAATTAACTCCCCAATAGTGGTGTATTTTGCTGGAGAAAATCCAAACTGGAATAGAAGGTTCATATTACCTCCACTAATGAAATCATAATAATTGCTTTTTTCAATAATAAAGATAGATGTTTTCCATCCTTCCCCACTCATTAATTTTCCTACATCCTGATATGGCCAAGTGCCTTTGTATTGTTGAAGATAAATATCACCCAATACACTTGTGTCGATGAGTAAGTGATATCGTATCGTTAAGCGAAATTCCTGTTTTGAGTTTGGTAAATTGGCCATTATGTTTGGCCCGTTGCCTGAGCTTGTGAAGTAGCCAACTTTACATGATTCACTATAATAATCAGAATGACTTTGCCATTCTGTGTTAGGATATAAACAAACACCCGGTTCATGGCTTACAAGTGAATTATCATTGGATTCTCCAACATCACAATTATATTCTACTGGGATAACAGAAATTGAATCTAATAAAATGGTTGATTCAAATTCAAAAAGGATATTGAAATTGCTGTTTGCTGTTGAAGCATCATAATTCCATAGGTAGTTCGTTTCCAGCGAGTAAGTTCTCCAGTTACTATTCCCAGGAAGCACACCTAAAGATTCATAGTTAGTCCAACTGGCTCCAGATAACTGTTTTACTTCGATGTTTGCACTTGCGTAAAATACGAAGGTTATCCTGTAATCAATGTTCTTTGCCCAGTTTTGATTTTCAACATCCAGCCAGAAATTGCAATATTTATCGCCTAACCTGTAGGTTCTTGAACCGCTTGTATAAATACCACTCCATTCGTAAGGATGCCTCCTGAGTCCTCCACCAGGTTGAACTAATGTGTCCATATTTGTTCCAATATCACACCATTCAGAACCTCCAATCGGTTCAGTTGATGAAGTATAAAGTTCAATTCCAGTAATCAATCCGGAAATCATACCCGTTAATTCTTCTTGAGCGGTTATATCGATTATCCCGGTGTCAATTTTTTTCAAAACATCATTTTCAAGTTTGTTCAATGCGCCGGTGTAAGCTTCTTGTTCCAGTTGGGTCCGAACTGCTTCCAGCTTATTGTTCAAAGTATTTTTCTGCTGCTCTGCTTTCTTACTAAAATATTCATCCGGCATAGAGTAAATAAACTTGATAATAGAATCTATTTGTTTGTCAAATTCATCCAAATTTGTTGAGAAATATATCTCTCCGTTATCGTCTCTGTCATCTTGCCAGAGGGTATAGAAATAATCGTCTGAATCAACTGCAATGCTGGGCTTTGAAGATGTGGATGAACCATCTGTGATTTGAACTATTGATATTTCGTTACTATTTTTATCAAACTTACCATAGAATATCTGATTGCCGACTTCAGAAATTTCCTCCCAGCATAAATTGATCTCAGATTCTGAGTTTAACACAACATCAATATTTGTTGATTTTCCGGAGGTTTCAATTAATTTTATACTTGGATTCCATGTCTGTCCGTAATCATTGCTGGATTTCATGTAGAGATTGTAATCACCATCACGATTGTCGCTCCAGACAATATTCACTAAATCATCTTTATTGGCAATTTTAGCAGAACCCAATACATCTTCTCCAAAGCAGTCCCCGATAATCCCACCAGACCATGTTGTGCCATT
>JAUSNQ010000111.1 GCA_030655595.1 Paludibacter sp. | reverse complement strand
CTCGGTCATTTAGCAGAAGAGGTCAATACTTTAAACTATATTAATTATACCGTTTCAGCCAAGAAAACGTTTTTCAAAATCAACAACACAAAAAGTTCGGATAAACGAGTTAAATTATTTTTAAAACAATTAATAACTTTTACCAAGTGTATCAATCAGGTGGCAAACACAGTAAAAAAAAAATTTGATAGTATCGCCGCAGATGGAATCAAAAAAATGTTACAAGATTTTTTACCTGTGTTGAACCAAGTATATGATATGACCTATAGAAAAGAAATAAAAGGAGAGAGTGTCCCCAATGACGAAAAGTTATTTTCAATCTACGAACAGCATACTGACATTATTGTAAAAGGGAGCAGGGACATAAAGTTTGGGCACAAAATAAGCTTAGCCGGTGGAAAAAGTAACTTAGTTCTTGACTGTGATATTTTACGTGGCAACCCAGCTGACACAACATTTTATCAACCGACCATTGAGCGTATCCTGTCCAATTATGAAAGAACACCTAAGAGCTCAGCAACTGATGGAGCTTACGCATGTACAGGTAATGTTGAATTTGCAAAGAAAAAAGGGATTGTGAATATTGTGTTCAACAAAGTAGTCGGCAGTTTGAAAAGCATAGCAAGTAGCAAAAATATGGAAACAAGGTTGAAAAAATGGAGAAGTGGTATAGAAGCGGTTATCTCAAACATTAAGAGGGGATACAATATGTTTGTATGTAATTGGAAAGGATGGGAACATTTTCAGGCAAAAGTATTGTGGAGCGTGATTGCTTACAATATCAGGGTGATGACAGGCATTGTGCTTGGTCAGTTAAGTGTGTAAAAAACAAGATTATCTTGTTCAGCAAGGGATACGTGTGCCCAATAAGATAGAAAATGCTAAAAAAAATAATTTTTTAATAAAAATTTATAAACTGACACAAATAAAATAAAAAAAAAGTAATTTTCAATCCAGAAAAAAATATTTTTGCGTTGAACAAGAATTTTGCCTTGAAATTATCGGACATTACGGACAGACACTAATTAGTGTCAATTAGAAAACTCATATTTTCCTTCGTGGCTGAAAAGAAAACGTCAAGTTCGAGGCTTTCGAAGTTTTGAAAATCAGGAGTTTACTAAAGTAATCGACTGGATTTTAAGACGAGCATAACGCAGTTATTGGCGTTTTCTTGCAAACACTAATTAATAGTATTCTATTGTTCTTTTATCAATAAATATTGGGTTTTGATTACTAAATACCGTTTTTTTAATCCAAGTTTCATTATTATCAAATTCATACTTGTAAATATGTC
>JAUSNQ010000099.1 GCA_030655595.1 Paludibacter sp. | reverse complement strand
GAGTCTAAGAAATATAGAATCAGGAAGAAACTCAAGATTCCTTCGGATGTTGATATGAGTATGTTTTTATCGAAACATTAGGATTTCGCGGGTAAATTCATCCTACTTACTTCTACACACAGGTATATGTGCGTGTCCGATTGTGCGGTTTCTTCAAAAATAAGGGAGTATTTTTACATTTAATTTCAAATTGAACCCAACATGTATAACTATTTCACGCTGCTTGACGATTTACAGGAAATGCTGTGCTTATTTAGGTCCTTACCTATATGCACCATTGTGTTTAACGAAAAAGCTGAGATCATAGATATAAATCAAGCTGCTTCAGATTTTTTGAGGATCAGGCAGAATGATGACTGTATCTCTCAACTAAGAAAGTTCGAAGTGGATGATCATTTTTATGAAATAATAAATAAGCTGAAAAAGGGGGAAGTCTTCTCATCCACAAAATTTCAATTCAAATTTTTCGATCAACGTTCTGTATGTGTGCAACTCAATCCGTCTCTGCTTTTCGGACTCAAAGACTTATTTGTTTTTCAGTTTTCGGAGATCCATTCATAATGGGCAATTTACGTGCATATGAAATATTCAGTAGATGACAGCTTGTAGTTAAAACCAAAACCCAATATTCGCAGAAACGACCATTTTGCGGTAAGTGTCGGAATAACTCACCGTAAATTCAACAGGACCAAAAGGTGATTTGTAAGCATATGTTAATCCTGCACCCCAAATAGGCATGTAGGCATTGAACTGATTAAACTCATCACTATGAAACAAGAGGTTGGCAGCCAATGACAAATGATGTTGTTTGTACAAATTTGTTCTGAATTCCATACAACCAATGAAGGTGTTCTTTTTTGTTGCCCAGAAGGATGGTAAACCGTAAAAGGGCAGGTGATGATTGAACCTGACTTCATAATCTTTGGATGCAATGAAATTACCAAACTGAAGGGGCACATCGCTGAATAATGTTCGTGCATATGTGTTTAACATCAGCGTAGATTTATCTGAAATAGCAATGGCGTTTCTGTTTCTTAACAACCAAACCGGATTGATGACATCAAGCACCAGATCTTCGGTTAATGCAAATTCAGTGTATGTTTCCGAACCTTTTGTTGGAAAATAATAATCATTCAGGTTATCGTAACTGTAATATGTATAGAGATGGTAGAAGAATTTGCCACTTCCTGCTGAATAATTAACTGGAGCATTGCCGTAAATATTAAAGATTTCTCCACTGTAAAATTCTTGTTTTATCCCTCCTCCAATAATAGAGTGTTTAAAAAAAGGTTGATAAGTGTATAGTTTTAGTGATGCAGTGTAAAGTTTTGCATCAAAATGATGGTTGGTTGACGAGAAAATGGTTGCCTGATTGAATGAACCATCAGCTTGAATGGCAAGTTTAGGCATTTTTTCTTTGTCGAGTTCGGCTAAGACACTAAAACCGGGATTAGCTGAAATATCGGCCGTAAATGACAATAATCCGAATGTTTTCGTGTAATCTTTCCGTGTTGAATTTAAAACCACCGAAATACCGCTTCTTGTGTTTAGACGCATTCCCACGTTCAAATTCCATGCTTTTCCTTCTTCTATAAAGAAATGCAATATCTTTCCGTTTTTATCATCATCTAATTTGAAATATACGCGTTTGAAAACGCCCATTCCGTAAAGCGAGTTAATCGATTGCTTTATGTCTTCATAGTTGTAGGTTCCGGGGAATGTTTTGTTAATCATGCTGGTCAAGAGTTTGTCCGACATGGAATAATTTCCGGAAAATCTGATACCTGTTATTCTCCATGCTTGTTTTTCGATGAGTGTATTGGGTGTTATCCTTAGTAAAAGTTGATTTTTTTCTCTCAACTCCCTTATCTGATCAATCACAGCAAGAGCAGAACTCCTTCCTCTGATCATCAGGGTATCCAAAGCCCGCTTGTTAAAACTGGAGGTATTATAGCCTGTGATGTCGGGACGGATGATGATGTCGCATAAACTTTTATTGATGGAGTCTTTTTCCAAAGAATAAAAATTGATAATCTGGCTGGTCAGCTTATCTAAAGACCCAATTTCATCCGCCGGATATAAGTCTTTCCGTAAATCAACGCCAATAATGATGTCGGCACCCATCTTTTTGGCTACATCTGTTGGAAAGTTATTGGCCAATCCACCATCTGTCAGTAAATAAACATTGTGTTTGCCCGGTGCAAATACTCCAGGTATGGACATACTCGAAAAAATGGCTGTTGGTAGGAAACCTTCGGTCATCACGACTTCCCTGCCTGTTGCCAGATCGGTGCCGACACAAGCAAATGGAATAGGGAATTTGGTGAAGTCGACGTTCTCAGGAAGGTTTGCTGTCAACCCGCAAAACAAATTCAAAACATTTTGACCGTTGACCATGCCACTGGGTAAAGCAGGAAATTTGTTTTCAGCAACAGGAAGGTTAATTACATAGCGTTGTTGTTCTGTTTTGGAAATTTGATCCAATTCTCGTCGGGGTAAATAATCGGATAAAAGTTCTGACCAATTACTCTTCTTTGCTAAATCGATGATGTCATCAGCCGAATAGCCGATGGCGTAAAGTCCGCCGACAATGCTACCGATACTGGTACCGACAATGATATCAATGGGGATTTTTTCTTCTTCCAGCACTTTTAATACACCCAGATGTGCAAAACCCTTTGCTCCACCACCACTGAGAACCAAAGCGACCTTGGGACGTTTTACGTCCTGAGGTTGAAGATAAAACGAACAGCATAAAAACAATATCAAAACCAATAGCTTTTGAAACATAGCAAATGTTTTATTTAAGATTCCAAAAATACAGATAATATTTTAATTTTTTTGATACATTTGTCATCAAAATATGACATAGAAATTTCAAAATCATGAAACCAACATGAATTAAATAAAAATTAAGTATCCGAATGGAATTTTGTTTTTATTTATCAAAGGTTCCATACTATACGGGTAAATTTAATAAATAACAGCATGAAAAAAATCAAATTACCCCTGTTTGTTTTTATGGCTTTCGCAGTGCTTTTTGTGAGCCTGTCGTTTGTTCGAATCAATCAAAAGTCTGAACTGCCCCGAAGTGCGCGGGCTCTCTATTTGCAATATTGCGCAAGTTGTCACGGTGAAAATCTCGATCGCTTTGCTGCCCGTCAGTGGGTTTACGGTAATACCGTAAAGAATGTGGAATCGACCTTGAAGTACGGTCGCCCTGCCATCGGCATGCCTGAATTCGGAAAAGCCATGTCGGATGAGGAAATTAATGTATTAGCGAAATATACCATAGAAAAAGTGGCGCAGGTGCCGGCTGTGATGCCCTCAGCATTCAATGTTAAAGATACAATGCGTTCGCTCGATTTGACGTATGTGCTCGAAGAAGTTGCCGGCGGGAATCTGAAAATTCCATGGGGACTGGCTTTTCTACCGAATGGTGATTTGTTGGTGACAGAAAAATCCGGGGTGTTGTATCAGGTCTCGAAGGGGGTGATGACTCCAGTTGAAGGCGTTCCGAATGTTTTTGTGCGCGGACAGGGGGGATTGATGGAAGTGGCGGTGCATCCTCAGTTTAAAAAGAACAATTTGATATATTTGGCTTATGCCGACGGGGATGCAGCCAATGCCCTCAATACATCCATCGGCAGGGGTGAATTGAAAAACGGAAAGCTGGTGAATTTTAAACGCATCATGCAGGGAATACCAGGAACGAACGCGGGAGTGCATTTCGGATGCCGGATTGTTTTTGATAAGGATAACTATTTGTACTTCACCATCGGTGACCGGGGCAAAAAAGAAAACGCACAGGATTTAACGAACCATTGTGGCAAAGTACACCGCATCTTCGACGATGGCAGAATTCCTCCTGATAATCCTTTCGTGCATGTTCAAAATGCGGTGAAAAGTATCTGGAGCTACGGGCATCGCAATGCACAAGGTTTGGTATATGACCGTAAAACTGGTTTGTTGTGGTTGAACGAACACGGTCCGAAGGGCGGCGATGAACTGAATATCGTGAAGAAGGGTTTGAATTACGGATGGCCGGTGGTGACTTTCGGTATCAATTACGATGGTACCATCATTACGAATGATACGACAAAAGTGGGTATGGAACCGCCGGTTTATTACTGGATTCCTTCCATCGGTCCGAGCTCATTAGCTAAAATTTCCAGCCCTCGCTATCCGGGATGGGAAAATGATTTTCTGACTGGCTCGCTGAGTTTTGAATACCTCGAACGCAGCATCATGAAAAACAACCGGGTAGTGGCTTCTGAAAAGTTGTTACTGAAAATCGGTCGCATCCGCAATGTGGTTGAAGCTCCTGATGGCTTTATTTACGTCGCAGTTGAAAATCCGGGTAAGGTTTATAAGTTAGTTCCCGTTAATAAATAATGATTCTCGTGCGTTTTTTTCAAAAAATCAGTTGCTTTTTGGCACTCAGTTTTGTCTGCCTGCCTCTTGATGCAGGAGAAATTTTATTGGGAGATGCTGTTCATGGAGATACTGTTGTTACAAAAAGCATTCAACTCGATGAGTTTTTGGTTTCGAGTTATCGTTACAACAGCAACATGCGACAGGTCGCCGCACCTGTTCAAATCATCGGAACAAAAAGTATTGAAAACAACGACATTGGCGATGTGTCTGCCATGCTGAATACGATACCGGGAGTGAATATGCAGTCGGGGACGTTTCAAACGACCAAGCTAACCATCAGAGGAATCGGTTCTCGTAGTCCATACAGCACGAACCGCACGCGCGCTTATCTTGATGATATTCCGCTGACGACTGGTGACGGGACAACCGTAATTGATGACGTTGAACTTACTTTTATTGAAAAAATTGAAGTCACCAAAGGACCTCATTCTGCCTGGTACGGATCGGGCATGGGAGGTTCACTTCGTTTTGTGACAAGGCAAGCTCCTGAAAATGATTTTGATGCTGCATCGCAATTCAGCATGGGCAGTTTTGGCTTACAGAAATTGAGTGCCAATACCCGCATGCGACATGCTTCGGGTTATGTGAATCTTGGTCTGGCTCGCATCTCCGGAGATGGTTATCGTCAGAACAGCGATTTTCATCGCAATTCTATGTTGCTGTCCGGTCAGCTCGAGAAAAATAGTCGCATAAATTATGTGTTGGTTTACAGCGATGTACATGCTCAGACTCCCAGTTCGATTGACGAAGCAACATTTATCCAATCTCCTGAAAATGCGGCTTCAAATTGGTTGCAGGTGGAGGGTTATAAAAAATACGAAAGGTTACTCGGCGGTTTCAGGGTAGAAACACCCATCAATCCATCTTTGAAAAATATGCTGACTGTTTCCGGCAGCATGTACGACCAGTATGAGTTGCGTCCGTTTAATCATCTCGACGACAGAGCAATTGCTTTCAGTTTACAGGAAAATCTGATGTATAGTCATGCCTCATTTACTTTTTCTGCCGGTCTGGAATGGCTGCACGAAAACTACTTCTGGCGGATTCTGGCGAATAACAGCTTGCTTGAACAGCAAAAATCAAAAGAATTGCGTGATCAGTACAATGCCTATTTTAGTTTCGAAACCAAACCTCATCCAGCATTGACTGTCTCGCTGGCTGGTAATCTCAATGCAACAACTTATTCAATTGTTGATTTGTTTTTGGCTGATGCGACAGATTATTCGGGAGATTATTTTAATAAAATGATTTTTTCTCCGAAATTAGGACTGAATTACAGGCGCCATCAATCGATGACGTTTTACGCCTCTGTCGGTCATGGTTTTTCTAATCCGACGGTAGAAGAAAGTCTCAACTCAGACGGTTTACTGAATACCAGTTTGAAGCCAGAACAAGGGTGGACGATTGATTTAGGAACCAAAATGATTGCTTTGTCGAACACCCTGTTTTTTGATGCTTCGGCCTATTATATTCTGCTGCATGATTTGTTGGTGACTAAGCGCATCTCGGAGGAATTATTTTTTGGGGAAAATGCCGGAACAACTACACTCAAGGGCCTGGAGATGCAACTGAAGTATCGCCCGACAGCAGCATTTCAGGTGACCGCATCCATCAATGGTTCAGATAACCGGTTTAAAACATTCATTTCAGATGGGATTGATTATGCCGGAAAAGCACTTCCTGGCATCCCCCGCATTTACAGCAATATTGATGTGCAAACACACCTGTTTCGAAACCTGCAATTGCATGCACTTTACACCTATTCGGGAACTCAATACCTGAATGATGCAAACAGCATCTCTACTAACGACTGGCAAACGCTCAATCTACGGGCTGCTTACGCCATAAATATTGCAGGTAAATTTGAAATTCAGTGCATCGCTGCGGTCAACAATGTTTTCAATGAACACTATGCATCCATGGTGCTCATCAACGCACCTGCTTTCGGTGGGCGACCGCCAAGGTATTATTATCCGGGTATGCCAAGGAATGTGTTGTTTACGGTGAAAGTGATGATGAGGTGAAGTGAAATAAATAGCCCCCGGAGTTTTCCGAGGGCTATTTATTAAATCAAAAATCTATCTTCTGTTTCTCCAGGGCTTTTCTCCGCCTGTAGTTTTTCTTTTAGCACTGTCAGGTCTGGAATCTGTTCTGCGCTCACCGCCACTT
Organism: Paludibacter sp.; assembly: GCA_030655595.1. The sequence goes on along the minus strand of JAUSNQ010000099.1, from coordinate 9,829 downwards.
TCAGATCTCCATTCTCCGCCGGTTCTGCGGTCAGAACTAACAGGTTTGCGTTCTCCGCCTTCTCTGTTATAGCTTCCTGTTGATGATCTGCGGTCGCCTCCACTTTGAGATTTCCATTTTCCAGTCTGAGGTTTGCGGTCACCACCGGCACCACAATCCGAAAATCCTTTGCTTTCTCTGGCAACTCCCAGCTCTATGTCTTTTTGTTGTGCAAATGCGTTCACAATTTTGTCCGATTGGTCTGTGAAAATATCGAAGAATGTGAATTTATTGGTGACTTCAATATCCCCAACACTGATTGTTTTATCTCCAACAACATCGTTAATCATCCCAAGTAAGCGGGCAGGATTGATGCCGTCTTTGTTGCCGACATTCATTTTAAAACGAATCTTATCCCCACGCTTTCCTCCACGGTCACCGCTATCACTTCTTTCTCTGCGTTCTCCTCTATCGCTTCTTTCTCCTCGTTCGCCTCGGTCATCTCTCATGCCACGTTCGCCGCGACCCATACCTCTTTCTTTTTCGTGATAATTCAAATCTTCCGAATCTTTATAATAATCCAGAAAACGATTGAACTCTAATGACACGAACCTTTTGAGCAGTTCAGTTTTGTCTAGGTATTCCAATTGTTTCATGATTTGCTCCATGTATGGTTCGATTTGTTCCTCGTTCACATCTACATTTTGCATTTTGTCGATCATGGCAAAAAGTTGTTTTTTGCAGACTTCCAAACCATTAGGAATTTGTTGCTGCTCGAATTTTTTCCCGAGCATGCGTTCAATGTCTTTTATTTTGAACTTTTCTTTTGAATGGATGATGGAAACCGCAACACCTTTTTTGTTGGCGCGACCGGTACGACCACTACGGTGTGTGTAAATTTCAACATCATCCGGCATGTTGTAATTGATGACGTGTGTCAGGTCACTTACATCCAAACCCCTTGCTGCCACATCGGTAGCAACTAGCAATTGGATGTTGCGGAGGCGAAATTTTTGCATAACCGTGTCGCGTTGGGCCTGTGATAAATCACCATGCAATGCGTCGGCATTATAACCGTCTTTCATCAAATGTTCCGCTACTTCTTTTGTTTCCATGCGGGTGCGACAAAAGACGATACCATAAATATCAGGATTTAAATCCACGATTCTTTTTAATACCAGGTATCTTTGTCTTGCCTGAGAAACATAGTAGATATGAGAAACATTTTCAGCTCCCGAGTTCTTCGTGCCGACTGTAATTTCCTCATAATCTTTCATGTATTTTTTTGCAATGCGTGCAATCTCTGTTGGCATAGTAGCCGAAAAGAGGGTAGTGCGACGTGTTGCCGGAGTTCTTGCCAAAATGGTTTCAATATCATCTTTGAAACCCATGTTCAGCATTTCATCTGCTTCATCCAAGACCAAATAATCTACTGTTTCAAGTTTTATCCTGCCTCTTTCAATTAAGTCGATGAGTCGACCCGGAGTTGCAACGATAATTTGTGGCATTTGATCCAATTGTTTCAATTGGGTACGAATATCTTCGCCACCATATACCGGAACGATTCGGGTAGGCAGGTATTTGGCGAAATTTTTCAAATCTTTCGAGATTTGGATACAAAGCTCGCGGGTAGGAGCAAGGACTAATGCCTGAACCTGTTTGCGATTGGAGTCAACCATGTTTAAGATGGGCAACCCGAAAGCTGCAGTTTTTCCGGTACCTGTTTGAGCCAAAGCTACTAAGTCAGTACCCTTTTCGAGCATGAAAGGAATTACTTTTTCCTGCACGGGCATTGGAGACTCAAAGCCGAGTTCTCCGATTGCTGAAAGAATTTCTTCTCTCAGATTCAGTTCTTTAAATGTCATTTTGTTGTTTTTAGTACACGTTTTGAGTTTTATCCGGCGATTATTTCATCGTTATTTCAACGTGTACCCTCAGATATGCGAAGCTGCAAAAAGTTATTGCAGTGATTTTCGGATTTTTACCCACAACGCGCGGTTGTTTATTTGCGGCGGCAAAGGTAGTGAAAATAATCGAAACAAAAAATAATCTGTATAACTTGATAAATAGCGAAGTAAAAAAACATATTGACTTAATAATTCAAATTATTTTTTTACTTTTGAAGGCTTTTCTATCACCTGCAACAATTTTTTTAAAAAATTCCATAATTATGGAACAAGTTTGTGCAATTTTTTAAACTAATCAATATGAAAGTAACACGATTATTTGATTTATTGGATAATTACATCGAAAATTATCCTAATCAGGATGCAGCTTTGGCATACAAAAGGAATGGAGTATGGAGAAAATTCAGCATTCAGGAATATGTTGAATTAACCAACAAAATCAGTTATGGCATGTTGAAATTGGGGGTGAAACCGGGAGATAATATTGGATTAGTCAGCGGAAACCGTCCCGAATGGAATATGCTTGATATGGCAATCATGCAAATCGGTGCGATATCTATTCCCATTTATCCAACCATCAGTCAGGATGATTACCGATACATTTTGAATCATGCCGAAATGAAAATGATTTTTATTGAAGGAAAAGATTTGCGCAAGAAATTGGAGCCTGTCATGCCCGAAGTCAAAACTTTAAAAGAAATTTTTTTGTTTGACGAAGAAGATGGCGACTACAAATACCTGGATCAATTAATCGAAATTGGAAATGAAAACCCTGAACCCGAGCAATTAGCCGCAATCAAAGCAACGATTGAAACCGGTCAAATGGCTACCATCATTTATACCTCCGGCACAACAGGAAATCCCAAAGGGGTCATGCTTTCACACAGTAATATTATCAATCAAATAGAGAATCTCAAATCAACACCTTCAACATGGAGTAAGACTGCCTTAAGTTTTTTACCACTTTGTCATGCGTACGAACGCATGTTGGTATATCTGTACCAGTATCTTGGCATGTCGGTCTATTATGCTGAAAGTCTTGCTACGATTGGAGATAATATCAAAGAAGTGAGCCCAACGATGATGTCGGCTGTACCTCGTTTGTTAGAAAAAATATATGATAAGTTGTTCTTGGCCGGCAAGAAACTACCGTTTGTTAAACAGAGGTTGTATTATTGGGCATTTCATCTTGCTACCAAGTACCAGTTGGAAGGCATGAGTTCATGGATGAAAATGAAGTTGAAACTTGCCGATAAATTGATCTATTCGAAATGGCGAGCTGCCATAGGTGGGAATTTTGACATTGTCGTTTCAGGCGGTTCAGCAATTCAATCGCATATAGCCTCGTTTTTTTCGGCAATCGGAATGCCTGTTTTCGAAGGCTATGGTCTGAGCGAAACCTCTCCGGTCATTGCTGTAAGTCAGCGCGGTAAAAACGGACGAAAATTTGGGACAGTCGGATTGCCGCTTCCGGGTGTGGACGTAAAACTGGCTGAAAGGGACGAAATTCTTTGTCGCGGTCACAATGTAATGCTTGGTTATTATCGTGATCCGGAGTTGACAGCTCAGGTCATTGATGCAGATGGTTGGTTGCACACTGGCGATACAGGGAAGTTTACTCCTGAAGGTCAGCTGATTATAACCGGGCGTTTGAAAAGTATTTTCAAAACATCATTCGGAAAGTACGTAAATCCACAGGCTATTGAGTCAAAATTCACCGAATCGCCATTCATTGAAAACATGATTGTTGTAGGTGAAAATAAAAAATTCGCCGCTGCATTAATCTCGCCCGATTTTGTTTATCTGAAGTCATGGTGCGGTATTCACCGAATTCCTTGTACGTCAAATGCTGAAATCATTGAAAATCCGGTTGTGCTCAAACGATATCAGGATGAAGTTAAGATATACAATGCGTTTTTTGGTGATTTTGAACAAGTTAAAAGATGGCAATTGGTCGCTGAAGAATGGACACAGCCTGGAGGATTTCTTTCACCCACGTTGAAAATTAAACGTGATGTGATTGAAGCCCATTATAGTGAGAGAATTGAGAAATTGTTCGTTTGATAGCTGCAAGCGTTGTTTAATGGCTTCAATATATCAATACAAATCTAAAAAATCATTTGAAAATGAAAGCATTAATATTTTTAAAAATCACTACAATCTTATTCATCATGGGGATTCTGTTTAATTCCTGTGGGACCATTCCCTCGGGCGCCATTGCGGTAAAGTCGTTTGACAAAGAAAAATACCTCGGCAAGTGGTATGAGATTGCCCGGTTCGATTTCCGGTTTGAAAAGGATTTGAATAATACTACAGCCACTTATTCATTGATGGAAAATGGATTTATCAGGGTGTATAACAGGGGATTTAATTATATAACTAACGAATGGAAAGATGCCGAAGGTAAGGCCAAATTTGTGGATGATCCCACTGTAGCTATGTTGAAAGTGTCGTTTTTCGGACCGTTTTATGCTGGTTACAATGTTATAGCTTTGGATGATGATTATCAATATGCATTGATATCGGGAAGCAGTCTGAAATACCTCTGGATTCTGGCGCGTGAAAAGACCATTCCTGAAGATATCAAACAAAAATACCTCGAGATTGCTCAAAATATTGGTTTTCAAACTGAGAATCTGATTTGGGTAGAACATGATTAATCCCTGAAAATTTGGTGTGCTTTTTTACTCTCGTGCATAAATACTATCTTTGCAGCTTGAATATTAAGGTATAAAACTTTTTAAACTGGGATGAAATTAAACGACAATACCGCGGTGCTATTATTGCACTGTCCTGATAAACCGGGAATATTAGCTGCTGTTACTGAATTTATTAATCAACATAAAGGAAATATTCTTTATCTGGATCAATATGTTAACCGCGAAGAAAAAGTTTTCTTCATGCGTATCAAGTGGGATTTAACGGATTTTCAAATTCCAAGGGATAAAATTCAGGAGTATTTTCAGACGCTTTTAGCAATTCGGTACGACATGACTTTTCGATTGTATTTTTCGCATGTCAAGCCGCGCATGGCAATCTTTGTCTCGAAGATGACACATTGTTTATACGATTTGCTTTCGCGTTATGCTGCCGGAGAGTGGCATGTCGAAATTCCTTTAATCATCAGCAATCATCCCGATTTGGAGCCTGTCGCGAAAAGATTTGACATTGAGTATCATTATTTTCCCATCAATAAAGAGAATAAAAAAGAACAAGAAGCAAAGGAGCTGGAACTGCTTAAAACCAGACGAATTACCTTTTGCGTACTAGCAAGGTATATGCAAATCGTATCACAGGATTTTATCAGTCATTATCCTGACCGCATTATCAACATTCATCATTCTTTTTTGCCTGCATTTATGGGGGCAAAACCATACCATGCAGCTCATGAACGTGGCGTAAAAATTATCGGAGCAACCAGTCATTATGTTACTACCGATTTGGATTCCGGTCCTATCATTGAGCAAGATGTAACGCGTATTTCTCACATTGATACCGTGTCTGAGTTAATCCGAAAAGGACGGGATCTGGAGAAAATTGTGCTTTCGCGTGCAGTAGAAAAGCACATTGAAAGGAAAACACTCACCTATAAAAACAGAACAGTAGTGTTCCAATAATGCGATATTTTATCTTTTTTTCTTACAACGGCACTGCCTATCACGGCTGGCAGATTCAACCGAATGGTATCTCGGTACAGGAAGTACTGACCAATGCTTTGTGTACCATGCTCCGGGAGAAAATCGACCTGGTGGGTGCAGGCAGAACGGATACCGGTGTACATGCGAAAATGATGGTGGCGCATTTTGATTCGGTTCGTGATGACTTGCATGAGCTAAGCTATATCCGCAAAATAAACAGTATTTTACCAAAAGATATTGCGGCAGAGAAGATTGTTGCTGTTGTACCCGATGCGCATGCCCGTTTTGACGCGATCTCCCGAAAGTATGAATATCATCTCTACATAGGAAAACAGGTTTTTATGGAAAATCTGGCACTCAGAATCCATCATCCGCTCGATTTCGATTTGATGAATCAGGCTGCAGCAAAGCTGAAAGATTTCACCGATTTTACGAGTTTCAGCAAATTGCATACTGATGTGAAAACGAATAATTGTGTCATCAAAGAAGCTTTGTGGGAACAAAGAGGTGACAAATGGGTTTTCACAATCGAAGCCGACCGCTTTTTACGGAACATGGTGAGGTCAATTGTCGGAACTTTGTTTGATGTGGGTATGCATAAAATTGATGTCTCAACTTTCTGCGAAATCATTGAAGCAAAAAATCGCTGCAAAGCGGGTGTTTCTGTTCCTGCCCACGGATTGTATTTGGTCGATATATGTTATCCTGAATCGGTCTTTTTAAATTGAATTAATACAGATCGATTGCATCGTTTTCAATGCGAAATTTTTAAACTTCTTTTCATTCTAAAATGTGGCTCTTTCTTGGTGTAATATCTGCGGTTTTATTAGGTTCTTACGAAGTCAGTAAGAAAGTTTCGGTGCATAAAAATGCTGTTGTGCCAGTTTTATTTATGTCAATTTTTGTTTCATCGCTAATTTTATTGCCTTTCTTGGTAGTTTCACGTGTGCATCCCGAAGCCCTGCAAGATGGAATCTTTTTCGTACCTGCAGTAGATTTGAAGACCCATTTACTCATTCTTGTAAAATCAACGATCGTACTATCCTCTTGGCTTTTCGCCTATTTTGCGATGAAAAACCTGCCGCTTACGCTTGCTGCACCAATTAAGGCTACCCAGCCTGTACTTGTTGTACTGGGAGGGGTGCTCATTTTCGGAGAGCAACTGAACGCACTTCAAACAGGAGGTATTGTGATTACCCTGATTTCATTTTTCATGTTTTCTTTGATTGGGAAAAAGGAAGGATATTCTTTCATAACCAATAAATGGATCTGGTTTATCATCATGGCAACCATTACCGGTGCCATGAGTGGTTTGTATGATAAATACCTGATGCAACAGTTTAATCACATGACAGTTCAGGTGTACTACACTTTTTATCAGGTTATTATGATGGGAGTCATAACCTTTACATTGTGGTATCCAATCCGGAAAAAATCAACTCCTTTCCAGTTTCGGTGGTCAATCGTATTTATTTCCATCTTGTTGGTGAGTTCTGATTTTGTGTATTTCTACGCACTTACTTTGCCCGATTCGCTTATTTCTGTTTTGGGTACAGTTCGTCGCGGGGGAGTGATTGTACCCTTTATTTACGGAGCTATTGTTTTAAAAGACAGATACCTAAAACTGAAAATGATCGATTTGATAGGTGTTCTGATTGGGATGTTGCTTTTGTTTTTGGGAAGCAAATAAAAAAATGAGTGCTTCTCTTTGATATTTAAATATAATATTGTACTTTTGCAAGCCGATTTAAAATGAAAATAGAAAAATTAAAACATAAGATATGAAAAGCGGAATCCACCCTGAAAACTATCGCACTGTCGTATTTAAAGACATGTCGAATGGCGATACATTTTTTTCACGTTCAACGGTTAATACCAGAGAATCAATTGAAATAGATGGAGTTAGTTATCCATTGATGAAACTTGAGATCTCCAACTCTTCACATCCTTTTTACACCGGTAAATCTAAATTGGTGGATACTGCAGGACGTGTTGATAAGTTTATGAACAGGTATGCAAAACGTATGGAAAAGAAATAATTGACTTTTTCAATAGTCTGATAAACAAAGCATCCGGGATATCGAACTTTTATGAGAATAAAAGAGCCGATATCCCGGATGCTTTGTTATAAGAAGCCAATACTTAGTTGCTGACTGTTGGTTCTTTTTCTTTTTTGACAAATAGCCCTTTGGCAAGATCCCAGTAGTATTGAAACATTTCTCCGATGTTGTTGAAATCTTCGCGGTAAATTAACCCAACCCCTTGAGTTGTCTTAGCTTCACGCAATTGTGCGCGGTCGATGGTGTGGTTGTATGCCGTAAATCGCAACCTCCCCGATTCGATTAGTTTATATTCCAGATCAAAATCGCCGATAAATTTATTTTCACTGATGTTGTCGCTTCTGTAGCCGATATTGCCATTGATTACAAGTCGGTTGTTGGGTTGAATGAGTATCTGAGCTTTCACTTCATCGGAAGCAGCATCCGTTTTTTGCCAGTCCAATCCAAATGAAAAGATATTGGAATTCATGATGTTCTGCAAGTAATTGTTAATTTGCGCACTCACGGTTGTCGTGGCAAATGAAATTCCTTCGTTAATACCTACAGCAGTCGTTCGCATGTAATCGGGTGTGAAGAATTTATGGAAGAGCATCAGATATAATATCTGTCGATTCATCATTTCCTCTGTATTGATAATACTCCTAACTCGCCCTTTGATGCTTTCATCGCTGGCAGGTAAATCGATTCCGAATTTGATGTTTGGCGACATTAAATCTTCAGTTAAATAAAGCAGACAATGCACGGGAACGGTTGACCTGGAAGTAATTTGTCGCAACTCCTCACTTTCAATTAAATCGCTCAGTGAAGCAGTAAGCGGATAGTAGCCGGTTATGTTAGCTTGTGCTTCAAAAGGATCTCCTGTCCACGCAATGGTACTTCCTTCGTTTACTTTAAACTCTTTTCGTATAACAGTCTGCAAGGTAAATAAATAATAACCTTCTTCTAATTCAATAGTACCATAGAGTTCAACATCTGAGAAGGTGTCGAATCTGATTCTGATATTTCCACGTCCTCTGCCTGTAATTTTATCTCCTCCTCTTGGGTCAACGAGAATTTCCATTTCTGCCTCAGGTGTTACTTCTATTTGCATATCAACCTTTACGTTGAATTGGTTTTGATTTACAAATTCCTTTTTATTATCTTCATTTTCATCAAAATATTGAACTAAACGTTTCTCAACAAACCGGATAAAATCATTTTCCAATACATTTGATGTGTTTCCCATCGACATGTAGCATTTTGTCTTAGGTCTTGAAACGCCATTTACGTTAATATTGGCTACTTGCTCATCTCCGAAAATCCTCACCAAACCACCCATGTACGCTTTCCCATAAAAGAATTCATCGTGGATGGAAGTTGTGTTCATCGCCAGAATATTGTTTGTATTGATTCTGATATCATAAACCATATTAGCGAAAGACCCATTGTGTGCAATGCTACCATTAGCCACTGCGCTGTTTTTCTCTTCATCATAAATCCGGATGTTGTTGAGGTGTATCTTTTTCGGCGTGAGCATGACCCGATCATTGAATTGATAGGTTGTGTTAAGCATGTCAATTGTAGCTCGACCGTCAGTCACAAATACATCACCCTCGAAACGAATTTTCTTTGTAGGTCCGAAAATACGTAATTTACCAGCACCATTTCCATTAAAGTTGCTTGCAATACCCTCAAAGTATTTATTTAGAAAGTCAACAGGAAATTTCTTCGCATCTACATGCAGGTCTAAGGAGTCGTTTTTGGGGACATAAACCCCGGTAACATCTGCTACATTTTCAAGTTCTTTATTAACGACATTACCCCTGATCAATAATTGGTTGTTGAGTTGGTCCCAGTTAGATGAAACAGTTGCATCGCCAATAATTTTGTTGTTCAACGAAAAATCCTTAGCCCTGAGATCAGCCAAATAAATGGGCTCTTTTAGCAAACTGAATAGTTTCATGTTGCCGGTAATTAAACCTCCAAAACTGACACCCTTCAATCGCACAAGTTGCATCACATAATCAAGGTTAAGGTCATACATGCTAACAGTTAGACTATCACTTAAATTGTTTGATGCCAATCCATTGATATGAAAATATTGTTTTTCGTTCTCAAAAAGGAAGTTGTTGACAGCAATCAAGCTGTCCGAATAAAAATAAATATCAGAAGTCCTGAGGTTCCATATTGAATCTGAAATAATAATTTCACTAGGGTGAATAATCGTATGCGCTTCAATCGATTTTTCGTTTTTAATGAAATCGGT
>JAUSNQ010000098.1 GCA_030655595.1 Paludibacter sp. | reverse complement strand
GCGGAATGGACAAACAATAGTGATTAACGGACCTACCGGAACAGGCAAAACCTATTTGAAAATCAAACAAATGCTTCAATTATTCAAATCGGGCAAAGGAATAAAAACCATTGTTCGCTTAACAGGTCTTGCACGCAACACGGTCAAGTCCTACATCGCCAAACTAGAAAAAATGCCTTTTAGCATTGATCAACTGCTGGTTTTGGATGATCCGGTTTTGGAAACACGCTTTCATGCAGGAAACCCGGCGTACAGTGATAGTCGTTTTGAAGATATTAAACGATTGATGGATGGTTATATCCGGGAATTGGAGAATCCAAAAAACCATCTGACCCGTCATGCTTTGTGGCAGGAATATCTCTCAGAACATCCCAATGGTTATCGTTACAGCCAGTTCTGTTTTCATCTGACCCAACATCAAACTGCCCGTAACCCAAGCATGGTGCTCAGTAGTGTGCCAGCTGAGCGCCTATTGGTTGATTTTGCTGGAGATACGCTTTATTATGTGGATATCAACACCGGTGAGATTATACAATGTCAGGTATTTGTAGCTTGTCTTCAGCATACCGATTATGCCTTTGCCATAGCAGTCCGCTCACAGTCAACCGAAGATTTTATTTATGCTCTTGCATGTTGCCTGCGTCAACTCGGTGGTGTCCCCTCACTACTCATCCCTGATAATCTTAAATCCGCTGTTATAACTTCCAACCGCTATGAGCCACGTATCAATCAGGTTCTTGAGGATATGGGAAACCATTATGGATTTACTGTTGTACCCACCAGGGTAAAGAAACCCAAAGACAAGGCTTTAGTGGAGAATCAAGTAAAGTTGATATATCATCGGGTATATGCCAAACTTCGAAAACAGGTCTTTCATTCATTGGGTGAACTCAATCAGGCCATCACTGAAAAAGTATTGGATCACAACCAAACACGCATGCAACAGCATCCTTTTACACGTGAGGAACGTTTCCTGTCAATAGAACAACCCTGTTTGAAACCTTTACCTGATATGGTTTTTCAAATCAAACATTACACGGAGTTGAAGGTAGCTAAAAATAACCATATCTATCTGGCGCGGGATAAACATTATTACAGTGTGCCTTATCAATGGATTGGATCGAAGGTAAAAGTAATCTATACACAAACACTGGTATCGATCTTTGCCCCACATCAGGAGCCTATAATACATATTCGCTCTCTCACACAGGGTGCATATACCACCGTCAAGGGGCATTTATGCTCCACTCATCAACACTATCTGGACAGAAGCCCCCATTATTACATTGAGTTGGCTAAAGGAAAAACTGAGGTGTTAGGGCAGTTGTTTGAGCGTATGTTCAATCAAACCTCACGTCCTCCCGAACAACTTTACAGGACCTGTGAAGGGATGCTGCAACTGCAACGTAAAACAGCGCATGATATTTTTGAGAAAGCATGTCATCTGGCTCTGGGAGAAGAACAGTATTCATACCGTTTTGTTAGCAATGTTATTACCAGAAAAACAATATCAGATATGGTTTTGCAAACAACCAAACCATTACCTGAACACAAAAATATACTTGGTTCTCAATATTTTAAATCGCAATTAGAAATAAACTTTTAAAACCCTTTATTCATATGATTACACAAATTGAATCACAAATGCAGAGCCTTCGTTTACACGGAATGGCTCAGGCCTGGAGAGAACTTGAGCAAAGCCGACAACTAAATGAGCTATCTGTCAATGATGGATTAACGCTTTTATTACAGGCTGAAATCCTTGAGAAGTCCAACAAACGATTTGAGCGGTTGATTAAAAATGCTCACTTCAGATATCAGGCTACGATGGAGGAAGTCATCTGCTCATCTGTCCGAAATCTTGACAAAACAATGCTTGATGAACTGAAATCCGGAAATTACATCCACAAAGGTGCACCGGTACTGATTACCGGATCTTCCGGTTCCGGCAAAAGTTTTCTGGCTTCAGCATTAGGTCATCAGGCTTGCTATCAGGGTAAAAGTGTAGCTTATTATAATACACAGAAACTGATTGCCAAACTGCGCATTGCAAGACTTGAAGGTACGCACATCAAGTTCTTAGATAAAATTGCTAAAACTGAGGTGTTAATACTCGACGATTTTGGATTGATGCATCTGGAGGGACAGCAATTGTTGGATATGATGGAGATAATTGAAGACAGACACGGAATCAAAGCTACAATCATGGCCAGTCAAATACCCTTTGGGCAATGGTATGATGTCTTTGCAGAAGCTACTATTGCTGATGCTATACTCGACAGATTAATCCATACAGCATATAAAATTGAATTGAAAGGTTATGACAACTCTTACGTTATGTAAACGTCATAACATAAGTCACTTGATTTATAGCATATTGCCAAGCAACTTTACTGTTAAACTTCACATAATATTAGAGATGCTACTTCTTTTGGAGTCCTTTCAGCCAGTCAAGAAGCGTCTGATTCTTCTGCCACTCACCATCCTTAGTTTTATCGGGCAGCATATCCATATACGCACTTTCAAGTGCTACTCTTTTTTGTTTTGAGTCTGCCCTTGCATAGACCTCTGTGGTCTGTATAGTTGTATGTCCAAGTAGATCCCTTATCCATATTAGATTGACGCCTGCTTGAAGTAAATGCATAGCTTTGCTGTGTCTTAAGGAGTGGCAACTGATTCTTTCAGGGATTAGAGATGGAGTTGTTTGTCTCGCCATGTCAGCGTATTTCTTCAAAATGTAAGTAACTCCAGCTCTGGTTATCTTTTCACCTCTGTTGTTGAAGAACAGAGAATGACTTAGACACTTGTTCTCATTAAGTCCGTATCTATCCATATACTTTCGCAAGAAAACTATTTGGTTACGAACCATTGGTACTATTCTTGTTTTCCTGCCTTTACCATATATACGTATGGTATATGGTTCTGTTTGTATCTTAAGAGAGTCAACCGTCAGATCTATCAGTTCCTGTACACGGCATCCTGTATCATACATTAGTGCAAGTATGACCAGATGTCTCAAACCGCAATAGTCTTCTATGTCAGGCTGTGCCAATAAGAGTTTAATGCCGTCAACTGTCAGATAATTTGGAGCATTTGATTCTTTCTTCATGGTCTTTATCGACAAGATGCTCTGCCACTCATTAAGTTTTTCTATTTTCTCATATTGAAGATAGGATATAAATGAGTGTATAGCGGCCAAGCGGATATTGCGGGTAGATATGTTACATCTCTTTTGTTCAGTCAACCAGTTTAAGAAGCTTACAACATTTTCTTTGATCATGTACTCAAGGGTTATTTTATCCACCTTAATGTGTTTTTCATCTTTCATGTAATTGATGAACAGCACAAAAGAATCCCGATATGAGGCAATAGTGTTGGGACTTACATTCCGCTCATAAGGCAAATATGAAGATAAATATCTGCTAAGATATCTTGCAAAATCAGTTTTCGTATTCATTGTATTATTCTTTTGGGTAAATAAAGTCATTGAGGGAAGAACATTGTTTCAAAAGTGCTGGATATTCACAGTTAGTAAGTCTGACATAATGTTCTGTAGAAGACAATTGTGTGTGACCAAGACATGCTGACAGTAATGGCAATGCCGCATATACATCCATTCCTTCCCTTATCAACTTTGCCAGCGTATGGACAGCCATGCTGTGACGAAGGTCATGCAGGCGTGGTCCAAAGCGATCTCCTTTATATGGGATACCACAGTTGGTATACACTTTTCTGAACCACTTATATGCGCATGATGTAGATACTTCTGTTCCGTCAAGCTTCACAAAAAAAAGATGCACACCTTCTTGTAATCCCTTTAATGGTAGCATATTTCTGTATTTGATATACTGCATTAGTGATTGTTTCAGAGTATTACATACAGGAACAAGCCGTTCAGAACCATTCTTGGATTCTCTGATATGTATATAACCCTGATCAAAATGAAGATCCTCATTTCTGATCGATATAGCTTCGGTTATTCTTAGACCTGTACTATATAAAAGCCTTATCAAACTCGGTATGGCCATAATAGGGTCATCTATACGATGGCTCTCACGTATCAGCCTATTGGATTTTTCAAAGATCGCCTGCATCTGATCTTCTGAGAAAATGTATGGTGTGAACCCCCTGTCATTTATTACCTTAGGCAGTCTCATTATATAAGAATCCGCCCCACGCTCACACATATATCTTGCCAGCTGCACCAGTGCGGAACATTTTCCATAGAATGTTCTGCCACAATCATTGATACGTGACTTTCGCCATGCGTCAACAAGCTCTTGTGTTATAATAGACCTTTTCAGACCGTAATTTATTGCAAAAGAGTCAAACTCCTTGAAGAACCACTTCATTGAAATCGTATTAAAACCCTGTGATTCTTTTATCGCTATCAGCCCGTTCATGTATGGAGCCAAGACACTATGGTATTTAAACACATCATTCATAGAAGCATCCTCCTTTCTGCATGTAAAAGTTGTCATCAATTGCCGGAACGTCGAGCGAACATTTCTGAAGCAAAGGCAGATCTATCCTGACATATTCCCTTGTAACATCTCTGTTTCGGTGACCCAAGGCTTCAGATATTATTGGCATAGGGGTGTTTAGTTCCAACAACCTTTGGGCGAGACTGAATCGCAGGGCATGACCACCATGATGTCTTTTATCCACTTCCACTCCGGATGTCTTGAACGCACTCATAATAGCCGAGTGGACAGCACCGCTAGTAATAGCTGTGTACGGTGCTCGGCAGCTCAGGAATACTTTATCTGATGAAGATTTCTTTCGTCCGTAACGGAGATAGTCAATGATTGCGTTACCGATAATAGGCAGTAATGGAAGCGTTATGGGATTGCCTGTTTTATATTGGATCAGTTTTATTTGATTCGCATCCCAGTCTATATTATTAAAACCAAGACCTGCGATGTCAGATATGCGAAGTCCGAGCCTCGACGCTAATAAAACCATTGCATAGTCTCTTTTACCGACTCCATCTGTTTTGCTAACCGACTGCTCTATTTTTTTCACTTCTTTTTCGGAGTAGAAAGAAGGTATCCTTTCACGTTCACTTCGCAGCTTGCAGCTTTGATTTTTCAGCATATATCCAAAGTCCTTTTCAATTATATGTCCTTCTTTCATAAATCGGAGGAACCATTTTACGCTTGCTATGTTCTTTGAACAACCGTACGTATAAGTCGATATAAATGCAAGGACGTTGTTTTCGTCAATCTGGCCAGGACAATGCACTCCTTTTTCTGCCAAGTAATCAATGAAGATGCTGAGTCTTTTCTTATAATCCTTAACGGTCTTGATGTTCCTGCGTAAATTGGTAAGATGTCCTATAAACTCTTGAGCATGAACACCTATTTCTCCACCAAGAGGATAATTAATAGGCATATAACGCCTACCATGGATTTTCCCTGTTGTCATGACATCATTAAGCACTATTACACTCTTAATCATATCACGATGCTTACTCGCTATACTACCATTAATATTGCATGTTAGTATAAAATCATTCCCAATCTCAATGCTATACTCACTTTCGTCCAATGATTGCATATAGGCAAGTATGCCATATTTCCACAACCAGTTATAAGTGTAGATTCGATTGGTTGAGTATGACGTACTTTTCAAGTACGCCGTACTAATTTCAATTAATTTGTTAATTTCCATAATCATTTTGTTTTTATTGTCGCTGGCAATATGCTTATATAAAAACGTTTATGGAAAGTGTTTATGTATAGTTAAGGTGGAAAGTGCTATATTATAGTAGTTTAATTTTCATGTTTTGGCAAAATGTACATAATATAAGAGTTGTCATAACCTTTTTTATGCAAACCTTGCCATAAAAAAGGAGAAAGTTTAAGAAAAAAACGGTAATTTTGTCAGTCGATTGTGTATTTTGATTCAAAACCTAAGGGATGGTCAGTATCACCGGAATTTGACC
>JAUSNQ010000096.1 GCA_030655595.1 Paludibacter sp. | reverse complement strand
GGATGAAAGAAACGCATCCTTTTATTCATTTTATTTTTCTTGGTGATGGGGCTGAGAAAGATAATTTGCTTAAGCAAGTTGAGCTGGATGAATTAACGAATGTTACGCTGCTGGGATCAGTTCCTAAAAAGGATGTCGTTGATTTCTTGAGTATATTGGATGCAGCCATCATAAACCTGCGCAAAAGTGATTTATTTAAAACGGTTATTCCGTCGAAAATTTTTGAAACAACAGCCATGCAAGTTCCCATTCTACTTGGAGTTGATGGGGAAGCTCGTGGAATTGTAGAAAAGTATAATGTTGGTTTGTATTACGAACCCGAAAACGAAAATGATTTTATAGAGAAAGTAGAATTGCTTTTTTCTGCTCAAACAGATATACAAGCAATTAAAGAAGGGTGTTACAAGCTGTCCCATGATTTTGATCGTAAAAAGCTAGCTGTGAAAATGTTAAATCTTATTGAAGCAGTTGCATCCAAAAAGAATTAATTAGTTATGAAAATTATCTCAGTCGTCGGCGCTCGTCCCAATTTTATGAAAATCGCGCCTTTTATCAAGGCCATTGCAACATATAACCAACAACTTACAACCAACACGCCGGAATCAAACTCTCCCTTCGAGGAACAGGGGGTCGAAAGTATCGCCCACATCCTCGTTCACACTGGTCAGCACTACGATGTACGCATGTCGGAATCTTTCTTTCGTTCGCTGAACATTCCCGATCCGGATATCAACCTGGAAGTTGGCTCGGGCTCGCATGCCGAACAGGTAGGGAATACCATGATTGCTTTTGAAAAGGTATGCCTGGATGAAAAACCTGACTGGGTTGTGGTGGTCGGTGATGTGAATGCTACACTGGCTTGCTCGGTGACTGCCAAAAAACTGAATATCAATGTCTGCCACATCGAAGCAGGACTGCGCAGTGGCGACATGACCATGCCCGAGGAAATCAACCGGCTGGTGACCGACCGCCTGAGTGATTTGTTATTGACCCCCGATCGCATGTCGAGCGAAAATTTACGCCTCGAAGGTGTGCCCGAAAAGCAAATTGGCTTTGTGGGCAACATCATGATTGATACGCTGGAAAGTAACCGGGCTAAAGCAGCCCAACTCTATATCGAAAATATCATCGCTGAAAATATTATTGAGGGAACTCAAACTCCGCCTTCGGGCGACTGGGGAGCGGCAATGCATGGAACCGGCCGACCTTTTGCTGTTTGCACTCTCCACCGTCCGTCGAATGTGGATCAAAAGGAGATATTAGGTGCTATTCTTGACTTTTTTGTCGATGAGGTAACCAAAGAGATGCCAATCATCTGGTCCATCCATCCACGTACACAAAAGATGTTACAGCATTTCGGACTGTGGGCGAAAGCTGCCTCCACTCCAAATCTGATTCTCCTCAATCCCATCGGTTACCACGAAATGTTGCGCTTAAACATGTCGGCTACCATCATGCTGACCGATAGCGGGGGTTTGCAGGAAGAGTGTTGTGTACTGGGAACTCCTTGTCTCACAATGCGCTGGAATACCGAACGTCCCATAACCCTCAAGGAACATGGTGGTGCTAGCGTACTGGTGGGTAATAATATCAACCGCATCCGCGAAGAATACCGCATTGCCCTGGCTGCTAACCGTCAACCGCAACGCCCCGAATTGTGGGATGGGGAAACCGCGACGCGGTGTGTCGAGCGAATTGTTTCTTATGTTTAGAGTTGATTGTCTAGGTTTAAAAATATTCAATGTAATCTAAATTATTTGCTACATTTGTACTTCATTATAATCACCTTTAACACCAACATATGAATAAAGTTGCTCTTATCACCGGTATTACCGGTCAGGATGGCGCCTATCTCGCCGAATTACTACTTAAAAAAGGATATACCGTACACGGTTTAAAACGCCGCTCGTCGCTCTTCAATACCGACCGAATCGACCATTTATATCAGGATCCGCATGTGGATAACCGCAAACTCATTTTGCATTATGGCGACATGACCGATTCGATGAACCTCACCCGCATCATCCAGGAAACACAGCCCGATGAGATTTATAATTTGGCAGCCATGAGTCATGTGAAGGTGAGTTTCGATACGCCCGAATATACGGCTAATGCTGATGGTATTGGAACATTGAGGTTGCTCGAAGCGGTGAGGTTATTGGGTTTAATCGAAAAAACCAAGATTTATCAGGCTTCGACTTCGGAATTGTATGGCTTGGTGCAGGAAATTCCACAGACGGAAAAAACGCCGTTTTATCCCCGTTCGCCTTATGCGGTTGCCAAGATGTATGCGTACTGGATTACCGTGAATTACCGCGAAGCTTATAAAATGCATGCCAGCAATGGTATTTTGTTTAATCATGAATCGCCCTTGCGTGGTGAGACTTTCGTAACCCGCAAAATTACCCGTGCTGCTGCGCGCATTGCCATGGGTATGCAGGATAAGTTGTTCCTGGGTAATTTATCGTCGCAGCGCGACTGGGGACATGCGAAGGATTACGTGCTGGCCATGTACCTGATTTTGCAGCAAGATGAACCCGATGATTATGTGATTGCCACCGGTGTTACGACTGCTGTACGCGAATTTGTGCGCCTGGCTTTTGCCGAGATTGGCGTGGAAATCACTTTCAAGGGCGAAGGTGTGGCTGAAAAAGGTTACATCTCTGCCATTGATGAGGCTGTGTTTGCCCGGGAAGTCGGCGGTGAATTTCTGGACAAACTAAAACAGGTGAAAGCCCCGATTGTGGAAGTGGATGCCGCCTATTTCCGTCCGACTGAAGTGGATTTGTTAATCGGCGACGCTACAAAATCTCGCACGAGACTGAACTGGACACCCGAGTATGATTTGAAAGGATTGGTTGAAGACATGATGAAGGCGGATGTGAAATTGATGAAGAAGGAAACTTATTTGAAAGAGGGTGGGTTTGAGGTGTTGAATTATTTTGAGTAAAATTATTATGAACAAAAACGCTAAAATATACATCGCCGGTCATCTCGGCATGGTGGGCTCAGCCATCAAACGGAACTTAGAATCAAAAGGATTCACCAATTTTGTAACGAGAAATCTCGATGAATTAGATTTGTTGGTGGAAGCCGATGTTGCACGGTTTTTTGCTGAAGAAAAACCCGAGTATGTCGTGCTGGCTGCCGCCAAAGTGGGAGGTATTGTAGCGAATAACACCTACAGAGCACAGTTTATTTATGAAAACCTGATGATTCAGAATCACGTGATTCATCAGAGTTACCTGCACGGTGTCAAAAAACTGTTGTTTCTGGGATCGTCCTGTATTTATCCCCGTCTGGCCAAACAACCCATTGCGGAAGATGAGTTGCTGACTGGCATACTGGAACCTACCAACGAACCTTACGCCATTGCCAAAATTGCCGGTATCAAAATGTGCGAGTCCTATCACGCTCAATATGGATGCAATTTTATCTCCATCATGCCCACCAATCTTTATGGTCAGAATGATAATTATGATCTGGAGAAATCGCATGTGCTACCGGCGCTGATTAGAAAAATGATTTTGGGAAAACATCTGGCCAATAACGACATGGATGCTATTCGTGCAGATTTAAACAAACTACCGGTTGAAGGAGTGAACGGTAAAGCAAGCGAAGCGCAAATCCTGCATATCTTGCAAAAATACGGTGTGAGCAAAACCGACGGTAAAGTCTCAGTAAGCTTGTGGGGTACAGGTTCGCCTATGCGTGAATTCCTACATGTGGATGATATGGCCGACGCATCAGTTTATCTGTTGATGAATTACGATGCGCCGGATACACTGCCTTCGCATGTGAATGCAGGTTGTGGAGAAGATATTACCATCAAGAATCTGGCTGAATTAGTCAGGGAGATTGTGGGTTATCGGGGTGAAATAGTCTGGGATACAACCAAGCCCGACGGAACTCCCCGCAAGCTGCTGGATGTGTCGAAATTATTTGGAATGGGTTGGAAACCGTCGGTGACGCTTGAGACTGGGATTAAAAGGGTTGTAGGGAATTATTTGTTGGCAAATAAAAAATAAGCAAGATTAGACAAACATCACATCTCCTCTAACGTCAAACAAACGAGTTTCAATCAAGAAGCCATTTCCACGCAGGAATAACTTCAATTGATTTATTATTAATATCAAACACTTGTTCTGAATCACGTGTAATGATTAAAAGTCTTTTACATTCCAGTACTTTAGATAATTTCAAAAGGGCATTGACTTCTCTGTCAAATGTTCCGTCACTATTGTCGAGACTATAACATACCTGTATGGCGATAGATGCTTCCGGAATATAGAAATCTACTTCAATTTCTTTGTTATAGAAATAAACAGCATCATGTCGGCCATATTTACGCAATAAGTTTATAGCAACTAAATTTTCCAACAAAGTTGTATTTCCATCAAGCAAAAAAAGGTTTAGAATTCCATTATCAGTAAAATAATACTTAGGATTTGTTTCTTTATCTACAATTTTACCCGCAATATTCTGTACAGAAGATATTAACCATGCATCTTTAGCATATTCCACATAATTGATGATGGTATTTGTCCCAACTTTAGCTCCTGTTGAAGACACGATGTTGGCAATTCGGGTAAAAGACATGGGCTGTTTAACACTTTCTGCCATTTTTTTGAACATGATACGTAATGCAAACGTATTATCTACAGCATTTCGGGTGGCAATATCTCCTAAATATATTTTTTGATATACACTCGTTAAATAGTCACGTTTAACGGAAAGTTCGGCACCTTCAGGGAATCCTCCAAAATAAAGATATTCATTGAATTTTCTCAACACTTCGGCCTTAGCCTCAGTCGAAAACAAGGAGTTCTCATTGATGCTTATATGGTTGGCTGTTAGATATTCTAAAAAATTATAAGGGTAAATTTCGACAGGAATATATCGTCCACCTAGCGTTGTTTGTATATCCTGGCTTAACATTTTAGCATTACTTCCCGTAATATATACCCTGTGTTTGGTGTCGGCCATACGACGGGCAAATTTTTCCCAACCGCTGATATTCTGTATTTCATCCAGAAATAGAATTGGTTTCTTGCCATATCTTTCTAAATGGACTTCCAACAGTAGATTTAAATCTTCTACCGTCATACCTATCAAACGCTCGTCCTCAAAATTGACATACAGCATCTCATCCCAACTTACTCCCTGAGTAAGCAATTCTTGCATACGTTGATAGAGTAGAAATGATTTTCCGGCTCTCCTGATACCAACAAAAACATAATTTCCAAATTCTTCGAAAATGAAATCTCTTTGAATTACTTCATATCTGGGCACTTCAATTTGATTGTCTGCGATAACTATTTTTAGAATATCCTTATTCATAATTTAATCTTTTATTCTATTGACAGAACAAAAGTAATGTATTTTTGTTTTACACGCAAAACAATTGTTGACATATTTTATAAATTCATTAAAAAGCCACTCATTTTAAGAGGTGTTACAGATAATATTACAGATATGTATCTGTTTTAGAGGGAAATTCTAATAATTGCACAATAAAACACCTGAATAATGCACAATGAATTATCTGAAATATGCACAATTATAAATTAGTTCTATCTTTAAACTGAAATTATATAGCTAATTATGAGTTACATAAAAAGAATAATTGAGGAAGATTTTTTGGTGAAATTATCGGCTTCAGGTGCAGTGTTTATTAAATGACCAAAATCTTGTGGAAAAACAATTGAATGTAATTGATTGGATGTTGAGCTTATAGCGCATATTTCACCATCTCACTTTGCATACAAATTTCAACTATCTCCTCAACTATTTCCATGGCTAGTTTTTGTTGTATACCCGCTTCGGCCCCCATTTGCAAAAGATCTTTCAGCGTCGGGTTGCCCTGGTTGTTGATGGTGCTGGTATGAAATCCATTGAAACCTGCTGAAGGTAAAAGATCGTAGGCAGGCGATAATTGCCAGTGATTACCTACATATTGAAACGAGAAATTCTTAGCATGATCATCGCGGTTCGATATAACCACATTGAATACCATTTGACGAAACAAAGCTTTTACTTCTTCCATGTTTTTGGTCAAATGTAAGCACATCTTTAGCAAAACCGAATAGTCGAGCGAAGGGATGCGGTAGTCGGCGTGGAGCAAGCCGGCGGCACTGATGGTATGCACTTTACCATGCGGACCGCGGTCGAAACGCTCTGTTGCGAAATACTTGTTTTCGAACAAACGGGTTTCAGGCATGTTGATGCCACACCGACCGGCTAACTGTGCATAGTCATATTCGATTTCTCCCACCTCCGGAGGATCAATCCCCGCCCTGAATTTAACCAGCCATTGCTTCCCGTCGATAGCTACAAATACTTTCGGACGGGCACCTCCCGAACTGCCACCATGGCGAAAAAGCGTTTCCAACCCTTCACCGGCATAGGCTGTAGTTAATATTTTTTCGGCCTCAGCAGCTAGTTTATCAAAGTTCAGAAAATCATCGTCGGCTTTGATACTGCTATCGGGAAAATACTCCAATGCCCCACGGCCATTGGTTCCCACCAGTGTCAGGCGCTGCAATACCGACAAGCGGGAGGCGGTAATGCCTTTTGAATTCAGATAACGGTCGAGCAACAAGCTTCCCCAACCATCAGGCAGACTGTCGTCGAAAATACCGAAATTTCCTCCGAAAGGAGAGGCTTTGGCAACAAATACCCCTTGTCGTAATGGTAGATACAGCGGAGATATTGAAAATCCGGTTTGTACAAATGCATTGTCGTATTCAAACACACACAAGCGGTCGGCAGTTTGCGCTAACCTGCCTATGCGGGTACCATGCTGATGCACTTCTACGACATCAATATGCTCCATAATTCCATCTAAAATTCCATCCATAACTTTCCAGATTTTTTCCTACATGACTTGCCGCGTTATACTATTCCCTTCGTTTTCCCCGTTTGGCTTGTTTGCCCGCAGAATCCAATAAATCGTCAATGCTGGCATATGATTTAGAAGAAAATAAGGCCGTAAACTCCGTTGTGGCATCCAACGCAATCCCCAGCATCACCAGACTACGCAATGCAATTTCACCACTATGCTCGAACCGGCGATAAGTTGGCAACGGAATGCCTGCCCTCGCGGCAAGTTCCTTTTGTGTAAAACGCAATTCCAGCCGCCTGGCTTTTACACGCGAGGCAATTCCTTGCAATAATGCTTGTGGTGTAAGGTTGATAAGTGATAATATATTATCTATTTCCATGAATATATGGTATATATGTGTTTATATATATCACTTACAAAGATACGCATATTATTTGAAATTACAATATGTGCAAAAGGTATAAAAAACAACGCATGTACTTTGCACCATATTATTAACTCGTTTTTATTATCTTTGCAGTCGCCGAAACTATCGGACAGATACACATAAGCGAAAAAACAATAAATCACATGAAAATAGCCATTGTAGGAACAGGTTACGTAGGTCTCGTCTCAGGAGCATGCCTCGCTGAAATGGGCGCTGAGGTTATCTGTGTTGACGTTGATCAGCCGAAAATTGACAAGTTGAACGAAGGTGTTATCCCCATTTACGAACCCGGGTTGGAAGAACTCGTGTCGCGCAATGTGGAGGCAGAACGTTTGGTTTTTACAACTAACCTGAAAAATGTACTTGATGAGGTCGAACTGGTGTTTAGTGCTGTCGGTACTCCTCCCGGAGAAGACGGAAGTGCTGATTTGAAATATGTATTGGAAGTAGCTCGTACAATTGGACAGCACATGCAAAAATATGTGTTGCTGGTCACCAAAAGCACCGTGCCGGTTGGAACTGCGGCATTGGTGAAGCAAACTATACAACAGGAATTGGATAAACGTGGCGTGGACATACCCTTCGATGTGGCTTCAAATCCGGAGTTTTTGAAAGAAGGTGATGCCATCAACGATTTTATGCGACCCGACCGGGTGGTGATTGGTGTGGAAAATGAACGGACCAAGGAACTGTTGACAAAGCTTTATCGTCCTTTGATGCTTAATAACTTCCGGGTGATTTTCATGGACATTCGTTCGGCCGAGATGACCAAATATGCGGCCAATGCGATGTTAGCAACGCGTATCAGTTTTATGAACGACATCGGCAACTTGTGCGAACTGCTGGGTGCCAATGTGAATATGGTGAGGAAAGGTATCGGAACTGATTCGCGTATCGGCAGTAAATTTTTGTATCCGGGTTGTGGCTATGGTGGTTCTTGTTTTCCAAAAGACGTGAAAGCCCTGATTCAAACGGCTGAGAAGGCTGGTTACAACATGCAGGTGCTGAAAGCGGTTGAATCGGTGAATGCCTTTCAGAAAACAATCCTGTTTGAAAAACTAAGTCATTATTATGGTGGAGATTTAGCGAGTAAATCAATTGCGATTTGGGGATTGTCTTTCAAACCAAATACCGATGATATGCGGGAAGCACCTTCGTTGGTGTTGATCGAGCAGTTGTTGAAAGCAGGAGCGAGTGTTCGGGTGTTCGACCCGGTGGCCATGGAAGAAGCCAAAAGAACCATTGATCATACCATGAATGCCTTGCCTTTGGAAAATGTCTATTATGCAAACGACATATACGATGCTGTATTGGATGTGGATGCTTTGTTGCTGGTAACCGAATGGAAAGAATTCAGGATGCCCAACTGGACGGTCGTGAAACGCAGCATGAAAAAGGCTTTTGTGGTGGATGGACGAAATATCTATGACCCGAAAGAGTTGAAAGATTTTGGGTTTGATTATGAAGCGATAGGTTTGTAGCCCTGAAAGGGCGACATATCATTAGCCCCGGGTTTTAACCCGGGGTGGAAAGAGGCATCCACCACCATATCAGCCCCGTAGGGGCGACACAAAAGACCATAGGATAAAACAAAAAATGGAAAAACATCAAAAAATCCTCGTAACCGGAGCAGCAGGTTTTATTGGGTTTCACCTAACTAAAAAACTGCTTGCTGTAGGCTGGCAAGTAATCGGTCTAGATAACATAAATGATTATTATGCTGTGCAGCTGAAGTATGACCGGCTTGCCGAGCTGGGCATTGCTAAGGAAGATATTTCTGACAATAAACTGATTTGGAGCAAATCAAATGCGGGTTTTTCTTTTATCAAAATTAACCTCGAAGACACCCATGCAATACAACAATTATTCGAAACGCATACTTTTGATGTGGTTTGTCACCTCGCTGCTCAGGCCGGCGTACGCTACTCGCTGGAAAACCCGATGGCTTACATCAACAGCAATATCGTTGGTTTTACGAATATCCTGGAGTGCTCGAGATTAAATACAATCAAGCATTTGGTGTATGCGAGTTCCAGTAGTGTTTACGGACTCAACACGAAAATGCCATTTTCAACCCACGATTCGGTGGACCATCCGGTGAGCTTATATGCCGCTACCAAAAAGAGCAATGAGTTGATGGCGCATGTTTACAGCCAATTATACGATTTGCCTACTACCGGACTGCGGTTTTTTACCGTTTACGGACCGTGGGGCAGACCAGATATGTCGCCCATG
>JAUSNQ010000061.1 GCA_030655595.1 Paludibacter sp. | reverse complement strand
CCTGAGCCGGAATCGAATGTTCTGACCAAATTGGTATTTCCAGAAACACCTGTCCATGAACCACTTTCCATATCA
This sequence comes from Paludibacter sp., assembly GCA_030655595.1. Next base: position 3,593 of record JAUSNQ010000061.1, on the reverse strand, counting down.
CCTACGGTGATGTAGTTGTAGGTTTGGGCATCGATTTTAATAATAAAACTCAATAAGAATAAAATCGGTAATAATGATTTTAAAAAAACGGTTAGCTGTGTTTTCATGATAATTTGATTTTAAAGTTTATAATAATTCCGATTATTTTTAATTACATACTGCTTAATTGATGGGTATTACAAATAATTTAATTCAAAATTTATTTAACGATAACTTTTTTTGTATAGACTCCTTTCCCTGTATTTACATGGACCACATAACAAGCTTTTTGATTTGGAAGCACGATACGATTTCCCGGATTTCTTTGCGAATAAACGACCCTTCCCACAGTATCCAATACATTTACAGAGACATTGTCGCCCAATGAACTATGGATTTTAAATACATTACCGGAAACAGAATATTCAAATTTGTTAACAGGAGCCGCTTGCCATGAACTGATTTCTGTATTTTGAATGAGATTCAGGTTTTCAAAGGTAAACTCCTGATCTTCTTCTGTTTTGTATTCATCGAGAAGCGGAGAATAGGTGCGCACATACATTTTGGCATTTTCTGTATCAATATCAATAATTCGCAAAAATCCGTTCCCGCCATTTTCCGAACCAATTACACCACCCTGATAATTAGCCAACATTTGATATACTTTGTTGCCATGATCTCCATCGCTTACCAAAGTGCCGGTACCATCGTTCAATACATGGCCGCTTACCACCATCAAAATATTAGGATATAGCTTTACCAATTTATCCCACATTTGTTCACCATCATTCGCATCCCCATCGCTTTCGGCATAAAGCCCATAAGTGCTGGGTGTCCATTTGTGTTCGTATAGGTCGCTGTGACGCTTTTCATCTGAATACATGTAAGCATGGGTATTGATAATGATGTTGTGTGATGGAAAAGCTTTGATCATTTCTCCCGCCCATGCCAAAACAGCATTTCTGGGGGCAAATTCAAGAGACAAAATGATAAAATGATAGCCATCGTGGGTTGAAAATTTATGCCATGTATTATCCATTTGCCCAACTTGATAGGCACCTCCAAAATTGGGTAATAAACTGTATTTGGAGTAAGGTAAATATTGATTCATCAGGGTAGTATTTCTGCTTTGTGCATTATTGCCACCCATATCGTGATTACCCGGGGTAAACGTATAGGGAACGTTTCCATCCATCAACGATAAAGCACTCACCGCAACCGGCCACTGCGTAGTATTGTTGGCATTGGTAATATCACCTACATGGATTACAAAGGATATACTATCGGCATTATTGGCAATCCAGGCTGTTTGTGACTGGAATATATGCGGATTATCTCTTACATAATGTTGCGTATCGGGCAGAATGATTAATCGAAGCGGTTTGTCTTTCGCAAGTTGTGGGTCATATGCTTCTAGTTTAATTGTATAGACATGTACATTTTTTGAAGCTCCATAAATTCTGAGGGTTGCGGGTCTGTTTAAATTTATATTTTGCCTCAGCACCACGTCATAATCCTTATTCCCATGTGCCGGAGCAACCATTGTCCTGATGCGTTCCCACTTCCCATCAGTAAACTGTTCAATATAAAACACAGCACTTTCACTGGAATTCCCTGATTTGCAATGAATAGTCAGTCTGCCCGCACTGCTTACCTCGGGAAGTGTAATGTAATTATTGCCGGTATTGGAAACACGAAATGCCCAAATATACTCTTTGCAAAAATCCTCACTATCAATCGGTTGTGCATAAACACCAGGACCAGGATTGAATTTCCCAAATGCACCTTTGAAAATATATCCCTCAATATTATGATTATCTAAACCACCCACTAAAAAATCTGTTTTTGCTGTATTCCATGCTAATCCCGGAAATTTATTGATCCAGAAAGTCGAGTCACGCGTAAAATTGACATCTATCAAATCTGCTGATTTGACAGAGAACAATGATACTGTCATCATCATTAAAATAATTCCGTATTGCTTCATAATATTTGAATTTTCTTTGTTACTATTTGTTGATTTGATTTGATACGCATGATATAAGTTCCATGCGGCATTTGCATTGGAACTATACCATTTGCGTCAACTGTCATGTTCATAAGCTTCTGTCCGGAAATAGAAAAAATCTCACAAGCAACAGACTCTTTGATTCCGCTTATATAAAAAAGATTATTTTTTACGTTTACGTTTATATTGTCAGATTGAAAATGCTCATCCAATGAAGTTGCTGCTTCTTTGGTTAGTGCTAAAATCAGCACAGGACGTAATTGAGGATTCTCATGTTCTTTCGATGCCCAAGCTGATGTAAATAAACTTGATTGCTCAGAGGCGACACGAAAACTGGCATAGTTGCTATTCAGTTCTCCCAACAACCAGTTTCTGACATTCAGGTTAACAGGTATATTGACTGATAGAGCTGAAAAATTCTTCACCCTCCCTTTTCCATAATTACTTCTCAGTCCTGTTGAATTTAAAGCCATTGTACCGGTTAATGTTGCTTCATCCCAGTTATTCTCTTTCAGTCCGCACACAGAGAGTTTCTGATTGCTGTCTCCTGCAAGATAATGCAAGCGAATATTGGCATCCACTACCTTGTGAAGTGAATCGGCGTAAAGTCCCAAGTCGAATTTCAACATAATTTCTCTCATACCCGATGCTGATGGAGGTGCTGAAAGTGAAAGTTGCGTATTTGCTCCTTGCACTTCACTCTGATTTGCACCGGATAACTGGATGTACGTGTCATCAGTAACAGGTATAACCACTTCGTATGTAACCTGCTGATCTGTTTTACCATCCATGTAATCAATCAAATGATATACTTGCCTGTTCAGCTCTTCCATATGTGCAGTCATGCCGACATATTCCTGATCACTCAAATTAACCATCCCTTTGTTTGAAAAATTGGGTAGTGGGTCATCCTGCCACCTGAAATAATGCCACCCGACATAGTATTTTGACCGGAGCACATCTAAACAACTGCTTTGATAAAAGATACCCCGACCGTTTTGATCATCGGTATAAAAACCGGCACCCGGTTGATCAGGATAAGTTGAACTATATTCTTTGGCATAAAACTCAGTGATCATAGAAGGTTTGTCGTATTGCTGCAACCACTTACCCCATTTAGTAGGACTTGCAATCTGATCACTCGGAAAAACATAATTATAATAGTTGACCGAAATGATATCACAATATTTAGAAGATACGGTTACGCAAGTTTCCGAATCTCTTGATTTTCCATGAAGTCTTGTCCCCAGATACAAATGATTTGGATCATACTTTTTGATAGCAGTTGTCACCACACTAAAATATCGCTCCATAATGAGTGTCAGAAATTCATTCCTGATGACAGGTATATTATCATAATTAGCAATGACCCAATTTTTATCCAGACCTTTGTCGTTCAGGTAGTCCATAGCAGCCAGATAATTCGGATCTGTCACGGGTAAAACTGTTAGGAAAAGTTTCAATTGGTCTTCTGTGAAATTAATTTCATTATCAGAAAAATACCCAAGTAAATCCCTTTCGTTTTTATAATTGGCAAAACCGGATGCAAAATTATCCACGAAACCCTCAAACTCAGGATCAAAAATCGTAACGTAGTTTTGCGGAT